>JAFGVO010000310.1 GCA_016937935.1 Deltaproteobacteria bacterium
ATGTTACTGCATATGCGGGAAAGGAGAGTGCCGTTACTAAAACAGCAATAATTGTAAGTGAACTCTTTTTCATATTTAACTCCTCGTATAATTTAAATTCTATCGAATTTTTTGTACCTGTTTTTTTAGACTCTGAAAAACTTAAAAAAGTTACAGTTTTTTCAATAATTTTTAATGCAATAATAGAGCCAGCTTTTTTGAGATTTTAATTTAAATATAAAAATATTCTAAAATCATAATTATTTAAGCTGTTTATAGGTAATATTATTATTAGCAGTGTTGCTATTTGTATAATATTAAGCTAATAATTGTTGCGAAAATGCAACACCCCAAGCGGGGTAAATGAGTAAAAAATGCAACTTAATATTAAAAAGGGAACAGTTTTAGGTGATCGTTTTAGAGTTGATGCTGTAGCTAATTCTGGAGATATGGGACAGATATATAGGGCTCTCGATCAGAAGACTAATACTCCTGTAGCTCTAAGAGTAATTCCTGATACCTTGATAAATTCTTCGGATACAGCTCATATTACAGCCCGTGTTCAACAGGCATCAGCGCTTACCCATAAAAATATACGTGCCACATTTGGTATGGGGCATATGGATAACTTTCTTTTTATTGCATCCCAATGGGTTGACGGACATAATCTTCAGTCCCTTCTCGAAAAGCGAAAAGCTAAAGATGCAAGGTTCTCATTTAAAGGTGCTTATAATATAATTGGTCATATCTGCAATGCTTTGACATATGCTCATCAGGAAGGTGCCTATCACGGTTCTTTAAGCCCAAGAGCAATTATTGTTAACAAAGCAGGTCGAGTAAAAGTTCATGACTGGGCATTGTCAACTATTCGTATTTCAAAACCTGATTACCCTGGACGTGAAAAAGATGAGTCTCTGTTTTGGGCTCCGGAAGTTCTTAAAGATTTTAAAAGTACAAGTACACGTTCTGATATATATTCAGTTGGTGCAATTTTTTATACGCTAATTACCGGTAGAGTTCCTCAGAGGCCTTTAAGGGCCCCAAGTAAACTGGGATTTTCTAAAGAGGTAGATAGTGTTGTTGCAAGATGCATGTCTGCAGATCCAAAACAGCGTTTTATGACAGCAAAAGAGGTGAAGCAGGCAATTGCACAACTTGCTAAAAGTGAGGCTGAGGCTGCTGCGGCAAAGAGTGTCAATCCTTCAAACATGGTTGCAGCAAGTGTTGATGATGACCTTGGAATCGATATTGATGTTGATTTTGATACTGAACCAAACGAAGTTATTGAAAAAGTTACAACTTCAGGTGGAATGCTTAATGCTCCTGGACTCCCTCCGATAACAGGTGGAGGGGGCAGTTTTGATAATAGAGCATCTATGATTGATATGGGTTCAGTAATGTCGGGGAATAATCAAATTGATGCTGCAAAGTGGATGGTTCAAAAAGATAAGTTTGATCACGGTCCGTTTTCTGACAGAGAGCTTGTTCAGATGATTCTAAGAGGGGATGCACTTGGAAATCATAAGTTGACCAACATGGATACTGGTGAGCGTAAAACCATAAGAACATGGGGAACTTTTGATGAATATTTAGAGCGCTACAGGATTAAAAAGAAAGAGATGGATGAGATAGCTGCACTTGAAAAAACTGAAAAAGCCGAGAAACGTGGCGGATTTTTTATGGGTGTAGTTGTTTTAGGTGTTCTTGGAGTTTTAGGTCTTGCGGTTGGCGGTTATTTCTTAAACAGGAAATTAAGAGAAGAGAAAACTCTCAGCTCTCAGGAGATGGTGTCTGCATTTGAGAGTGGTGAAATAAAGATTAATATGGGGTCTGGAGCTGTAAACAAAAAGTGGAGTGGCAAGAGGAAAAGGAGAAAAGGAGAGAAGGGCGGGAGAACAGTGGATGGAGGGCTTTCATACGAAGATGCAATGAATATGGGAATGTCTCTTGGGGATTTAAGCGGATCTGGAGGACAAAAACTTACAGCCGTTGATATTAATAATATAATGAGCCGCAATGTGAGAAAATTTCTCCCTTGTATGTCCGGGGAATCTGTAAAAAGAGTTGATATGGATATTGCTGTGGGCGGCGACGGTAAAGTCATCGGGGCCTCAGTAAGACAGGGTAGCTCAAAAATGAAAAGTTGTATTGTTGGTAAAGTTCGTTCTATTAAATTTCCACAGTCCAATCAGCCAAGGACAGCAACTTCATGGTATTTTGAATTATATTGATTTTGCTTAATCAACAATGAAAATTATTAATTCAATATTCTTTTTAATTATAACAATATTTATAATCTCCTGTTCTTACAAAACTCAAAATGAAGTTGTTAAACCTGATAAACGAGGGGACTCTTCTTTTTTTCCTTCATATCAAGAGATAAAATCCATGAAAGAGGAACATCTCGAAAGGGAACTTGAAAAGACTATTTCCGGTTTTCAAGGGATTAAAGGTGTCAGGATACATATCTCTCTTAAGGACTCAAGGGTAACGGCCAGTGATAATGCAGCACACTCAAAAGCTGCGGTTGTTATCTGGGTTGATAAAAGCAGTCCTCGTGAAGTAAAAAAGATTAAATCTGTTGTGGCTGCCGCTTCACTGGATTTAGAAAAAGAGTATGTTGATGTAATTGAAAATAATGCGGCATTATTAACTGACAGATCCCAAAAACCTGAGCCGTATAAAAATAATTTTCGCCTGATTTTAGTAGTTCTTTTAACACTGTGTCTTTCTGCAGCAGGGGGACTGCTCGTTGTAGGGATGGCTGGATTAAAAAGGAATAAGCAAATTCAAAAAAAGATGAAAATTAATGATATTGAAAATGGAAGCAAGAAATAGTTTAGTAAATATTCAGGAGAGTAACTATGGCGGAATCTGATTTTGTAGAGATAAAAAAGTCTGAAGATGCATTGGATGGAAACAGGCAGATAATTCTTTGTGGATTTAAAACCAAGGATTTTGTTCTGTTTAAAAAGGTAATGATAAAAGTCGGGCTTAAATTTTCTCTTTTATTTGTGGCAAATTCTAAAGATCTCAAGAGGATACTTTCAGATATAAATATGGAATCTTCCAGAAACAAGCTTGAAAAATTTTCAGTTTTACCGAGAGCTGTTATTGCCGGAGGGATTAGTCAGAGCGAATTTTTTGATCTGATGAGTGCTGTTAAAAAAACATCTATTAAAACTCCATTATGGGCCACATTGACACCAACATCCTTAACATGGACACTTGAAGCTCTTCTTGATGAACTGAAACAGGAGAAGCTTGCTATGGCTAATCAAAAGAATAGTTTGTTTTAGTTTTTATATATCGTACAATTCTTCTGTAAATAAACAATAGAAGGGGAGAGAACATTGAACAGACTGCCAATTTTTAAATTTATTCCGCGATATGCAGAGGTTGTGTGGGGTGGGAGATCCCTCCAGACAGTATTGAATAAAAATTTACCATCAGACGTTCCCGTTGGGGAGTCTTGGGAAATTTGTGATCTGCCTGATTACCAGTCAGTTGTGGCAGAGGGAAGTCTGAAAGGGGAGAGTCTTGAGAAAGTGATTCGAGACAATGGTGATTTACTTTTAGGAAAGACAGACCTTCTCCATGGCCGGTTTCCACTCTTATTTAAATATATTGATGCAAAACAGAAGTTATCTGTGCAGGTGCATCCTGATGATGATGCATGCAAAAAAATTGCAGGAGGAGCCAGACCCAAAACTGAAGCATGGTATATTATTGAATGTGCAGAAGATGCAGTTTTGTATGTCGGTCTTAAAAAAGGTGTAACAAGAAAGGACTTTGAAAGAGCTTTAAGTGATGGTTCCGTTGAGTTTCTCTTACATAAAAAGCCTGTTAAACCGGGTGATTATATCTTTTTACCTTCGGGAACTCTTCATGCGATAGGTTCTGATATTCTTCTTGCAGAGGTGCAGCAGTCATCTAATACTACATATAGAGCATTTGACTGGAACAGGACTGGTCTTGATGGAAAGCCACGGGAACTCCATATTGAACAGGCACTTGAATCCATTCACTTTGACGAATTTGAAGAGCCTGTAATTACGCCTCCTGATTCAGGCAGGCCCGGGGTTAAATGTGATTATTTTTCAATGGAGACAGTTGTTCTTAATGACAATGATTCACAAGATTTTGAATTTGAAATTCCTGTTGCAATAATGGGGGTAAACGGAAAAGGTACATTGACTGTTACTTGTGAAGATGAAATTACCGCTCTCAAGTGTGGTGAAACAGTGCTGATACCTGCACACCTCTCAGGAAATGTTAAAGTTGAAGCTAAAGATAATATAACTTTGGTTTTGACTCAGATTTATTAAAAAATCAAGTTATTATCTAAGAGAAATTGCCATGTAGTCAGAACCCGTATAGCAGGCTGGTTCACAACCTTCGCCATTAGGGTAGGAAATATCATATTGCGGGGAGATGTTTCTTTTGCCAATCTCATAGTCGTTATAAAAAACCTCTACCAGTGCTGACGGCGGGGCTCCTGCAATATCAAGTTTAATAATTGAAGAGTCTATCAGGTTAAGAGATGCATACATAACTTCAGTATCTCCGTTTGTGCATTCAAACCCGGTTTCTGTGCTGTTCAAGATGCAATCAATATAATATTCACTGGAATCGGGTGCAGTTATTTTAAAAGAATAAATTCCTGTTGATGGTTCTGTGTCAATTGCAATCATAATATTTACAGTGAGGTGGTGATTACAAATAATATCCAGAGTATTGCAATCACCGGTTGTATCTGTTTCAGTATCTTCATCAGTTTCGGATTCTGTCTTGTCCGCATCAAGTTCCATAACACTACATGGACCGGCACCTATAGTGGCTGCAAATAGAATCATTGGTATTATTTTTTTATACAATTTCATATGAATATATATGACAGTTATTAAATGATAATTCAAAAAAATTGCAATATCGGCACTGTACTGCTACTTCTTTTTGAGATGACTGATGCAGATAATAATACAATTTTAAACTCAACCAACCACTTTCAAGAGCCATGGAAAGAGCTTGATGTTGAAAATGGTGATAAAAGAATTGATATTTTTATATCTGAAAATGTTGTCGATATTTCAAGGAGACAGACACAGGCAATGGTTTTAGATGGGACAGTTTTAGTAAATGGAAGAAGGGTAAAGAAAAATTTTATGGTACAAACAGGTGACAGAATTTTAATTTTGAATAGTCCTGTTCCTAAAAAATGGAATGTTAAACCTTCTACTCTTAATAATCTTGATATTATCTATTCTGATCCTGCTTTTATTGTTATAAATAAACCTTCAAAAATTCCATCTACGGCTAAAAATCCTGATGATACATCATCAATTGCTTCAATGATTACTGCCCGGTTTCCAGAATGCTCCGGTATTGGCAACACTGGGGATGGAGGACTTATTCACCGCCTGGACACTGAAACATCAGGTCTTTTAATTGCTGCTAGAGATACAAAAACATATGATATTTTTTTGCAGATGCAAAAGAGCAGTCATATAAAAAAATATTATAAAGCTCTTGTTCATGGTAGTTTTGATACTCCGGTAATTTTTGATATGCCCCTTGATACAAATGAAAAAAACAGAAGAAAAGTGACAGTAAATTTAAAAGGTAATAAATCTGTAACTCATATTCTGGATGCTGAACAGCATGGAGCATACTCGTTATTGAATGTTCTAATATATAAAGGATTTCGTCATCAGATTAGAGTTCATCTTGCAAATGACGGTTTTCCAATTTGCGGAGACACTCTTTACAATAGCTCTGCTAAAGAAGGTCTTGAGAGATTGTTTCTTCATGCGTTTTCACTTGAATTTTATCATCCCCATACGGGAAAAGAACTTAAACTGTCAACTGAACTTCCAAAAGAGTTAATTTTGCATTTAAATAGCTGATATTTTAAATCTGTAAAAGAGTTAAAATTCAATTTTTAACAGGTTCAACAAATAAAAGTCTTTAAGTAAATTCATTGACTATATTAATAAATACAGCTACCCAAATAAAGGTGAATTGTTCAATTTATATGAACTATGAAAGGTTTAAATTATGAGTAAATGGCTTGTTACCGGAGGATCCGGATTTTTAGGAATAAATCTTATTCGGGAACTTTTAAAAAATGGTCATGAGGTAATATCTTTGGATATACTCCCTTTTGAATATTCAGATGTCAAAGATAAAATTGAGCATTATATTGTTGATGTAAGAGATAAAGCAGCTGTTGATAAATATATGTCAAAGGGAGTTGATGTATTTATGCATGGAGCTGCAGCACTTCCTCTTTATAAAAAATCTGACATCCTGACTACCAATGTTCAGGGAACAAGAAACGTTCTTCAATCCGCATTGGAACATGGTGTTACAAGAGGTATTTATATATCCTCTACTGCTGTTTATGGTATTCCTGACAAGCATCCATTATATGAAACTGATGAAATGGTTGGAGTCGGACCTTATGGGGCGACTAAGATTGAGTCAGAGGGAATGGTTCACGATTTTCGCAAGAAGGGGATGACTATTACGACGATCAGACCTAAATCATTTATAGGGCCTGAGAGACTCGGTGTTTTTGCAATTTTTTATCAGTGGGCTTCCGAAGGGCGTAGTTTTCCAATGATTGGACGAGGCAATAATCTTTATCAGCTTCTTCATGTTGAAGATCTCTGTAATGCTATAATTCTATCTGCAGAATTTGAAGATACTGAAAAAGTAAATACCGAGTTTAATATTGGTGCCAAGGTTTTTTCTACAATGCGCGAAGATTATCAGGTTGTTCTTGATAAAGCAGGGTTTGGCAGAAAAATTAAATCATCTCCTGCCAACTTGGTAATTTTTGCTTTAGAAGTTCTTGAGTTTTTTAACCTGTCGCCCCTTTATCCCTGGGTATATAAAACCGCAACAAAAGACTCTTTTGTCTCTGTTGAAAAAGCAGAAAATGAGATTGGATTTGTTCCCCAATATTCAAATAAAGAGGCTCTTCTTGCAAATTATCAGTGGTATATGGATAATAAAGAAAAATTTGAAACAGCGGACAAGGGAGACGGCGTTTCCCACAGAGTTCCATGGAGCCAGGGGTTACTTGGCCTTGTTAGATATTTCTTCTGATTG
Source organism: Deltaproteobacteria bacterium (assembly GCA_016937935.1). Classification (GTDB taxonomy): domain Bacteria; phylum Myxococcota_A; class Polyangia; order JAAYKL01; family JAAYKL01; genus JAFGVO01. The sequence goes on from JAFGVO010000310.1 coordinate 7,096, forward strand.
ATTGAATAATTGTTGTTATTTTACTTTATTAAAATTCTGAGTAATGGATGTTATTCTTAAATAATCATTTAAAGGAATGTCTAGCGATTCCCAGCTTTCAAGATAATTTTGATAGTGTGTAGCAGCCATCTGTCTGTTTTTTTTAAGGGATTCCACATCACCTAATCTTCCAAGTGATGAAATTGCGATAACTGGATAATTAACTAAAAAATAGGAGCTTTTTGCCATTTCACTATAAAGCTCTGCAGCCTGATCCAGGTTATTATTTTTCATTAGATTGTCAGCATACATATAAGCAGTCGTATTATACCTCCAGGCGCTTTTTGCGTTTATTCTGCTGGTTGTAACTTTTTTTAAATCTCTGTTGCATAAATAATCAATTTCAGCTTCAAAATGTTGGACAGGTTTTTTTTGAGTGCAAATTGAAACTATATCATCATTGGCTAAAGCATTCATAATATGTGAAGCCTCCTCCCACTCATAAGTTTTAAGAGATTTAATATTCTGATGGTAAATGTTCAGCCATTCAACAGCAAGGGATGGCTCTTTTGTAATAACTATAGGATATATAGAATCTCTGATATTTTGGATGATTGATTGTCCATAAATATTATTATTCATTAATTCATTTTGAACAATGGATAGAAAAAAACTTCGCATTCCCTCTTTAAGCCACCCTGCACCCTGAAGGGCAAGCCCAAGTTTTTTTAGTGGCTTATCAGTTTTTCTGGCAGCAATAACTGCTTCCTGATAACTGCCTGAACTCATGAACTGTGCAAATTCAAGGGACGCTATTACCGGGTCATTTCGGTCATATCTGCTGACCATTCTTTTTTGCCAGACTCTGCCTAAAGGTGTATTTATTCCATTGAAAATAAATAGATCAATATTTCCGTATATCTTATTTGCATCATCTGTATTTAACCCGTCATACAGATATTTTAATGCTAAATTTGAACGATCATGGAGGGCTGATTCATATGCACAATTGTAACGTTGCCAAAAGGTATCAAGATTAGTGCATATTGAAGTTTCATTATTTTGACATATTTTTCTGCCGGCAATAAAAATTGAAGCAGCTTCAATGAATGGAGATTTATTCATAAATATAGCGCAACTTTTATCTTTATTTGTTTTTGGAACCGGAAGATTAAGTGTCTGCCATATTTTGTTAATATCTTGATCATTGATTTTAATATTAGGTGGAAAGTTATACTCTTTTAAACAAGTTTCCGGATTATTGTTTTGTGAGCAATTTACATATTTTATAAAGTTGTTCCAGAATATTCCCTCTGGAGATCCTTTGATTATCTGTATAATGCGATTTATTCTTAGTAACAGATTCTGCTTTTCAAACGCCTTCTTTGCTTGAGATGAAAGGTTCAATATGTAGCTGTTATTATCATTATTTTTATTTAGAAGATCTTTTTTAACAAATCGATGAAGTAACCATGTTGCCTCTTCAATTGCTTTATCATAGCCATTGTGTTTTACAGTTACGGTCCATAGCTGAGTTTCAGAATTGTTTTTTTCAAGAATAAGTTTAATACTCCACTTGTTTTTAATCTCATTAACCAGAACTTCAAGAATGTACTCATTATCAGCATTTAGAGAATCTGAATTTGTTTGAATATTTGAATATCTTGTATTTAGTTTAATATTGTTATCAAGAGACAGATAGGTTGAGAATAGATTATTGATTGAGGTTTTAGTCCAGCCATCAATATCGTCTGATTGGAATTTAATTTCATATGTTCGAATATTGATCTGATTAATTTTATTTGAGGTAAGATTAATAGTTAATAATGCAGAACATATAACTGTAAAA
>JAFGVO010000311.1 GCA_016937935.1 Deltaproteobacteria bacterium
AAAAAACTTTCTGGCAAGATATCTTGATCCCACGGGCAAGGCACTGTCAAGATAAGTCTCGACAATCGATTTAAGAATTCTGGATTTTCTTGTGTTCAGCATATTTTAAATTCCTGTTTATGGAAATATGCCCCGAATAGAGACTATCCGGGGCATACTTAAAAAATATGGTTTAGTAACCCATTCCCATGCCACCGGGCATACCACCCATTGGTGGAGCAGGCATATCCTTTTTGTCTTCAGGCTTGTCAGTTATAAGAACCTCTGTGGTAAGAAGCATACCAGCTATTGATGCAGCATTTTGAATTGCTGAGCGGGTAACCTTGACAGGGTCTATTATTCCTGCATTAATCATATTGATATACTCTCCGGTGGCTGCATTAAGACCTTCATTATCAGGAAGATTTCTTACCTTTTCAACCACAACAGAGCCTTCAAGACCTGCATTTTTGGAAATCTGACGAAGAGGTTCGTCAAGAGCCTTGCGTACAATATCCACTCCGATTGCTTCTTCACCGGTGCAGCCTGTGTTTTCTAAAAGGCTTCTTAAATTAACAAGTGTAACTCCGCCCCCTGCTACGATTCCTTCTTCAATTGCCGAGCGTGTGGCTGAAAGCGCGTCTTCAATACGGTGTTTTTTCTCTTTCATTTCTGTTTCTGTGGCAGCACCAACCTTAATTACTGCAACTCCGCCAACAAGTTTAGCAAGTCTTTCCTGCAGCTTTTCGCGGTCATAATCAGAATCAGACTTGTCATACTCAACACGGATCTGCTCAACTCTTTCCTTGATCTTATCCTCAGAACCGGCGCCGTCAACTATTATTGTTGTATCCTTGTCAATTGTTACTTTCTTGGCTGTTCCGAGCATATCCATTGTAACATTTTCAAGTTTAAGGCCTACTTCTTCTGTTATTTTTGTTGCACCCGTAAGAATTGCAATATCTTCAAGCATGGCTTTTCTTCTGTCGCCGAAACCAGGAGCTTTTACAGCTATTGAAGTAAAAGTGCCGCGAAGTTTATTTACAACAAGCGTGGCAAGCGCCTCGCCTTCTACATCTTCAGCAATAATAAGAAGCGGCCGGCTTTCACGGACAATATTTTCAAGAAGAGGAAGAAGATCTTTCATATTGGTGATTTTTTTATCAGTAATAAGTATATACGGATTATCAAGAGCTGCTTCCATACGCTCTGAATCGGTTACCATATAAGGGGAAATATAACCTTTATCAAACTGCATTCCTTCAACTACATCAAGAGATGTGGTAAGTCCCTGAGCTTCTTCTACTGTAATAACGCCTTCTTTTCCAACTTTATCCATTGCCTGGCTTATAAGTTCGCCTACTTCCCATGAATCAGCAGAAATAGCAGCAACCTGGGTAATAGCCTTGGAATCTTTTACAGGAATTGCTTTTTCCTTAAGGCCTGCAACAAGTTTTTTTACTGCTATATCAATGCCCCTGCGGATCATCATTGGATTAGATCCTGCAACAACATTTCTCAACCCTTCTTTTATCATGGCCTGGGCAAGCACGGTTGCTGTTGTTGTTCCGTCACCGGCAACATCATTTGTTTTAGTTGCAACTTCCTTCAGAAGCTGTGCGCCCATGTTTTCAAATTTATCCTCAAGCTCGATTTCTTTTGCTATTGTTACGCCGTCATTTGTTATTGTTGGCGAGCCAAAACTTTTATCAAGAACAACATTACAGCCTTTTGGGCCGAGAGTTACCTTTACTGCATCGGCAAGTTTATTTACGCCGCGCTCAAGGGCCTGTCTCGCTTCTTCACGATATAAAAGTGCTTTTGACATAATTCATCTCCTTATTTCTATAGATTTCGCATTGACCAATGTCAATATTAAAAAAGTCAATATTAAAAATGTAATAAAATTTTTTTACTCAATTAATGTCTTTTACTCAATTACTGCAAGAATGTCTCTTTCAGAAACTATAAGATAATCAGCATCATCTATTTTAATATCAGTTCCTGAATATTTGGAATAAATTACCTTGTCATTAACTTTAACTTCCATAACAGATCTTTTTCCGTCATCAAGAAGTTTTCCCGGACCTACTGCAATAACAGTGCCTTCCTGAGGCTTTTCTTTTGTAGCAGTCTCAGGAAGAAAAATACCGCTTTTTGTTTTTACTTCCTCATCAGCGGGACGAATTACTACACGGTCAGCAAGTGGATTAAGATTAACAGACATTTCTGTCCTCCTTTCAAATTACAGGCTCTTAGGCCCGATACTTTATTTTTCTCAGCTCCGGCCGGAGCTGTTTAAAACTTATTTTTGATTATTAGCACTCGCCTTATTATTAGCACTCACCGTTGTTGAGTGATAATAATTTGACTTTTTCAATTATACTCATTTTGAATTTGAGATAAAATTCTAAATTCAACATTTAAAAGTTATATTTGACTATTTAAGACTCTTAAGTGAAATTATGACTATTTTTCGCAAAAAAACAAATTTTTTCAATTTTTTTGAACCATTTTCAAAAAATCATTTTCATCAAGTATTGTTATCCCTAACATTTCTGCTTTTTTCAGCTTTGATCCGGCTTTTTTGCCTGCAATAAGATAATCAGTATTTTTGGATAAACCCGTCATTACGCGTCCGCCCTGAGAAAAAATGATTTTTGCAGCTTCATTTCTGGTCATTCTTTCAAGGGTTCCTGTAATTACGAAATTTTTATTGATAATTAATTCAGAAATCAATTCCGGATCATCATTAATTTCATTGTTCTC
>JAFGVO010000312.1 GCA_016937935.1 Deltaproteobacteria bacterium
GGTGCAATAAAATCAGCAAGAGCCAAATTGGGAAATTTTGATTTATGATCAAACTGCTGCCTCAGGGTGTAAACTTTAAAATCAGGTTCTTTTGATCCTTCTTTATATATATTTATATCATCACCATCTGATGCAGCTCTGTAAATTACCAGCTGTCCTGATGCTTTTAGGCGACGTTCACTGATTATTTTATCAAGCATTGCTTTTGCATCATTAAATAATTTTACAGCCTCAACTCCCTTTTTCTCATCTTGTAAAATTTCGGGATAGCGACCTTTTAGTTCCCAGGCACTAAAAAAGAATGTCCAGTCAATATAATTTGCAATCTCTCTTAATGGAAAATCAACGAAAAGTTTTTCACCCACAAAACCGGGTTTTACCGGAGGATATTTTTCAAAGTCAATAACCAGCTTGTTTTTACGAGCATCCTCAAGAGAAATATACTCTCGCTTTTCACCTTTACTCAAATGATTTTCTTTTAACTTTTCATACTCCCTGTTTATGTTTGTAATGTATTCATTTTTATTTTTTGAGAAAAGATTTGAAGCACACGAAACAGCAAGTGAAGCATCTTTTACATGAATTACTCCGTTATTATATTGGGGGGCAATCTTTACTGCGGTGTGAATTACAGACGTAGTAGCTCCTCCAATTAAAAGTGGAATTGAAAAATTATTTTTCCTCATCTCCTCAGCAACTTCAACCATGGCAGCAAGAGATGGTGTTATAAGTCCGCTCAAACCAATTATGTCTGCATTTACCTCTTTTGCTTTTTTTAAAATAACTTCTGTGGGAACCATAACCCCTATATCAATTACATTATAATTATTACAGCCGAGAACCACCCCGACAATATTTTTTCCAATATCGTGAACATCACCTTTTACTGTTGCAAGTAATATTGTTCCGCTATGCTGAGGTTCCCTTGATCCACTTTTACGTGAAGCTTCAATTATAGGAAGAAGATAACCAACAGCTTTTTTCATCACCCTTGCGCTTTTAACAACCTGAGGAAGAAACATCTTTCCTTCACCAAAAAGTTTTCCAACCCTGTTCATTCCATCCATCAGAGGGCCTTCAATTATATCAAGAGGATCACCTATTGCCTCTATAGCTTCTTTAATATCCTCTTCAACATAATTTGAAATGCCTTTAACAAGGCAGTGGGCAAGACGCTCTTTAATATCTTCGTTTCTCCATTCCTGAACTGTTGCCTCATCCTTTTTTATTGATTCAACACTCTGGGCAAAGTCCACAAGACGCTCAACGGAATCATCTCTTCTGTCAAACAGAACATCTTCTACACGTTCTAAAAGATCTTTTGGAATTTCCTCATACACTGAAACAAGGGCAGGATTTACAATACCCATATCAAGCCCCGCTTTTACAGCATGATATAAAAAAGAACTGTTAATTGCCTCTCTGACTACCGTATTACCCCGAAAAGAGAATGACACATTAGATATACCACCACTTGTCAAAGCGCCCTTAAGAGTGCTTTTAATCTCTTTAACAGCATTGATAAAATCCATAGCATAACCTCTATGAAGGTCTATACCAGTGCCAACTGCAAAAACATTTGCATCAAAAATTATGTCCCCGGGATTGTATCCGAGTTCATTTACAAGAATATCATATGACCTTTTGCATATTTCCACTTTGCGATCTTTTGTATCAGCCTGACCCTCTTCATCAAATGCCATCACAACTACTGCTGCACCATATTTTTTGATCTCTTTAGCATGTTTAACAAAAACATCCTTACCCTCTTTAAGGCTGATTGAATTAACCACACCTTTACCCTGAAGAACTTTTAAACCCGCTCTGATGACATCAAAATCAGAAGAGTCCAGCATCACCGGAACCTTTGAAATATCAGGCTCAGAAGCGATAAGATTTAAAAATTCAACAAGCTCATATTTGGCATCCAGCATTCCTTCATCCATATTGATGTCAATAATCTGAGCTCCGTTTTCAACCTGATTTAATGCAATCTCAACAGCAGTCTCATATTTCTTATTCTTGATTAGTCTTGCAAATTTTTTAGACCCTGTAACATTAGTACGTTCACCAACATTAACAAATAAATTTTCTCTGTTTATTTTTAATGTTTCGATTCCTGTTAATACAGAATAACCTAAACTTTTAATTCCATTTCTTGGTGCGCAATCCTTTACAGCTTCGCTAATTGCTTTTATATGTGCCGGAGTTGTACCGCAGCAGCCGCCAACAATATTTAGCATTCCGTCTTTTGCAAACTCCCTGATAATTGAAGCCATATTTTCCGGAGAATCATCATATTCACCAAACTCATTTGGCAATCCGGCATTTGGATGAACAGAAATCATTGATGTCGCTACACTGTTTAAACTTTTAAGATGAGGTCTTAACTCTTTTGCCCCAAGTGAACAGTTCAATCCTACACTTAAAAGTTCTCCATGTGCTATTGAGTGCCAAAATGCGTCAACAGTCTGTCCTGACAATGTACGACCAGATCCGTCAGATATTGTTCCTGAAACCATTAATGGAATTTTTAAATTATTTTTTTCAAGGTACTCTCTTACTGCATAAATTGCAGCCTTGGCATTAAGGGTATCAAAGACAGTTTCTATCATCAGAAGATCAACATCTCCATCAACAAGCCCTTTAACATTTTCGAGATATACTTCTACCATCTCATCAAATGTTACAGCTCTGAACCCGGGATTATTTACATCCGGTGACAGTGATAATGTTTTACTGGTAGGACCGACTATACCTGCTACAAACCTTGGTTTATCAGGAGTTTTTTCACTCCATATTTTTGCAACTTCTTTTGCATTCAGAGCACCTGCCAATGCAAGTTCATAGGCAAACTTTTCAGTTTTATAATCAGACTGACTTAGCGTATTAGAATTAAAAGTATTTGTTTCAATTATATCAGCTCCGGCCTCAAAAAATTGTGAATGAATTTTTTTGATAATTTCCGGTTTTGTAATATTTAAAAGATCATTATTTCCTTTTAAATCGATTGGGTGATTCCTAAACTGCTCACCTCTAAAATCATTCTCTGTCAAGCCTTCCCGCTGAATCATAGTGCCCATGGCACCGTCAAGTATAAGTATTCTTTTTTTTAACAACTCTTCAATCAACATCTGTTTTGCCAACATATTTTTTTGCCTGTTTACTTTCTTTAAATATTTTTACGGCTTGAACTTTGAAAATTATCTTACTGCCTTAACAGGGACTGTTATCCCCTGGAATAAAAATTTCAAAAATTTTCCACTTA
>JAFGVO010000313.1 GCA_016937935.1 Deltaproteobacteria bacterium
AAAATCAACGACAGAATCTTTTTGATGATTTTCTACAGGTTCATTGGTAAATCCGTTTATGGGTTTAAGAGTTAATATAAAAATTAAAATTATAAAATATAGTTTAACAGGCATTAACAACCCTCAATTTCAGTGTCAAACTTATCTTCATCATATCTTTCTCTTAAAATATTACAAAAATATGTTTTATATTGAGGGTTTACAGTATCGATAAAGAGATTGAAAAAAGCTGAAATTTTAAAATATACCGGGTTTGTTTTGCCAAGAGCTACAATTGTTTTGTAAACTTCACCTGCAACAATTTCACGGGTGTTTTTTGAAGGAACCTGATTTGAACCTTCGTTAATATTATCAATTTTCATTTCTAATCCATAAAAAATTGATGAGACAAAAGAGCCTATTTCATAGGGATCAAAATAGATTCCTGTATTAAACATTGCATTCATATCAAATGATTTTTTATATAAAATCAAATCTGATGCGTCTCGTGCACCACTTGTATCGGCTAACGAATGGGTCATATAGTCGGGGTCACCTGTATTTGCAACTGCCATTATGTCTGCAAAGCCTTCATTTAAAGCGCTTAGATAATTTACAGAAGAGTCCGATGTGCCTACAACATTTGAATCCATTTTGTCATAAACAAGAATATCAAATACACTGTGTGTGTATTCGTGGGTAATAACGCCAAGGTTCATTGAGAGAGGAAGTGTTTTAATATCTCTAAAAGGAAGTACGTAAAACGCCCTGTCCTCTTTGCTGATTGACAGATAAAATGCGTTGTCAACCCCTTTGGATTTTTCAATTTTCTGAGTTATTGGATTTAAATAAACTTCAATTATTTCGGGTTGATAGTATGTTTCTAAATGACCGATAAGCCCTTGTTTCATTCCGATGTTTTCAAAAAAAAGTGTTGTGTTTTCAATGTTATAATAGGTTGAAATCATTGCTAGAGAGTTAAAATCCTCGGGATAGATTACGGAATCTGATTTTGAATACCCAAAAGCTACAGGACGGCCAACCCTCTGCCATGAAATATAAAGATCTACATAATTAAGGGTCATGGCAGTGCCGCCCATCAGTGATGTAACCTCACCTTCAAGTTTATCCAAATCATTTATTGTATCAATCTGAACCACATCAAATTTATAAGAATCACTTTTCAAGTCATAAACAAGTATATTGGCGTCTACGCTTCCAGAGTCACAACCAGAAATAAAAAGAAAACCGGATGAGAAAACCATAATAAGTGAATTAAATAATTTTTTAAATATATGAAAATAAGTCATTACAACACTTTTTAACTTAATTATTAAATATTGAATATCAAAACTTTAAAGTAGTTTTGTTAAATTATGAACAGTCAACCCTGGAAATAAGAGCTTTTTTACCTCCAAGCTTATTAATATATTCATCATCAAGCTGGTCGAGTGCGGCAACTCCTCCTTCGACGCCTTTATAATCGATAAGTGCATTTGCCGTAACAACAGCATCAAGTGCTGCACTTTGTGATGATGAAAAACTGGTGGGATTATGGTGAAAGGCAACAATTTCAACCAATGCTTCAGGAAGACCCCACAGATTAAGAAGATACGCCCCGGCTTCTGCATGATTAACACCAAAAGCCTCTTTTTCAACTTCACAAAGGGCGATATTTTCTCTGATTGATTTATCAATAACCTCCTCGTACTCCTTTTTTAAATTGTCAGCAAAAATTATCTTGCCGCAATCATGAAGAAGTCCAGCTGAGAGTGCATCGTCAATATCCTGCTTGTCTTTTTTAGCATCTTTTAAAATCTTCTGTGCAATTTTTCCCACACTTCCACTGTGGTTCCAGACAGCATCCAGTGAGAAATTTGATGGAAGCATCTGATTGCTGACACTTGAAAAAACGCCCTCAAGCAATACAAGAGAACTTATCGTGTTTATCCCGAGGAGATTTACCGCCATGGAAGGGTCAGAAACAGTACGGGAAACTCCAAAATAAGCAGAATTGACAAGCTGAAGAATCTTAGCTGTCATACCCATATCCTGCTTAATAAGATCTGCCACATTCGTAATTGAAAAGTCCGGAGATCTAAGCATAGAGACGAGATCTGAATAAATCCGAGGAAGGCTGGGCAGAGATCTCATTGAAGATATAAATGACATCTTTTCATCAGACATAAGATTTCGAAGGAGTGATGCACGCAAAATTGTAGTTTTAAGAGTATCAGCATCACATGGTTTGGAAAGATACTGATGGCTGGGTTCAATGGAACGAAGCACCTGAGATTTGTCAGCCTGCCCCGATAAAATTATTCGCACAGTATAAGGAGAGTGCTCTGCAACATGGGTTAAAAGCTGAGCCCCGTCAATTCCAGGCATTCTCATATCCGAAACAATAACGTCAACCGGATGTTCATTCATAAATTCAATAGCCTCTTTGCCCCCTGTAATAAAATACATCTCCCACTCATCCCTAAGGCTGCGCAACATTCTCTTCAAACCCTGTAATATTTGAGTCTCATCATCAACAAAGAGAATCTGTTTTTTCATATTTCCTCCCCCAAGAAGAATATCTGTATAGATCATATAAATTATAACACGTATTTAGACATATCCAAATCAAACCTTAAATATAAGTAAATATAAAAAAGCATTTTAAATCTGTAACAATAAACCCTCACTATTTTGTCAATTCAGATGTGCCGGGGCTGACTCCCGGGGTGCTTCCTGTGGTATTTGAACTGGTTGTGTTTCCTGTGGTGTCTGAACTGGCGGGTTGTTGATTATTGTTGTTTTGGGTTCTGCAGGAGGAGGTGGTGATATAGGCGGTAATGAAAGGGACGGTGATGGATTGGTGGCAACCTGAGTCAGTTCATTATAAATTGCCTGGTCAAGCTGGTTGATCCAGTTATTATAGCGTCTGTGAATGACTTTTCTGTATCCCTGATCCTTGTACTTAAGACCCGGACTTGAGTTTATTAAAGTGATTGAATAATTTGAAATTGAATAATCTATCTTAATATTAGCAAAATGTACTGACACCTGCACCTTTGCAAGTATTACACCTGGTTTATCATCAACAATGCGCCAACCTTTAGACGCAAGAGCCTTTATTATTGACACATGAACTTCTTCTACAGTTAACGGGCGCATAACATTAAACTGTTGATTTAC
>JAFGVO010000314.1 GCA_016937935.1 Deltaproteobacteria bacterium
GATTACCTTTTATAAATCCGTCAAGAGTAACACTGTCCATCTCAATTTTAACATCACCCTTAAATTCATCAGGGGGAATAACTGCAACATGCCCCTTTGCTGTATAAATTGAAGAGTAGCTGCGTTTCTTCATATTATTATCAGCTGAAAATCTGGTTCTAAAAGGTGCAGTATGTAAAATCATCAGCCAGTGCCCAAAAGGAACAGGTGTAATTTTACTTGAATCTTTCACTTCCCACACAACAACCGGATTATAAGTATATTTTGCAATCTCCTCTTTTAATGAAGATACAAGGGACTCTTTAATTTTATCCGGAGAAACCGTTGATGCGGCCCCAAGATATCCCCCGGGATTTTCGTTGAAAAGAAGTGCCAGCTCCTTCCAGTTATAAGGCCCAATCTGCTCGGGCATAAATCTCTGAGACAGAGCCAGAACGGCCATTCCCTGCTGTTTGCGTCTTGTTAAATAGCGCCCGTTTTTTTCAACAGAGTTATTAAAAGGTTCTTTTGAGAGGCAGAAAATATCACCGCCGTTTAATGTTATAAAGCCTGTTCCGTCGGGATTAATCTCAAGAGACGGGGCGGCCTGACCAAGGAGGTCAACAGGAGAATTACCAAGTCTTAAAACTGTATCCTTATCAATAAAAGCTTTATGACTGTTATCCATGTCAGTATTGGCCGCAACAAGAAGATAACTGCATTTTTCACTTTCACTGCAGTAAGTGCGTTCAAGCAGATAAAGTGATGACTTTGAATCACTCGTTCTGCGGCACACTGCCCCGTCAACAAAACAGGGATGATTTCTGATGAGATAATTCAGAGTTGAAATTTCATCAACAATATTTTCCGTTGCTCCAAAATTGAGTCCTCCGCACTGATGAACATCAATCTTTTCATCCGCAAGCCACTCAACACCGCACATAAACCCGAAACCACCGCTGTGAGAGGTCAGGCCGCAAAGGCGATTTCTAAAAAGAGACCATTTTTTACCTTTGGCCGCAAGACGGTCATTATCGTGAGTCTCACTAAAATGAACGAGGAGTCCAACCTCTTTGTTCTTTTGTATACTGTGATCATTGTAATAAGAGACAGCAGGGCCGTCATAATTTTGAAACAGTTCACTGTAGGCCCACTGCATACGTCCATCTGTCAACAGTTTTTCAGTTAATGAAAATGCTCCTCCAAGACCTTCTAAAAAGAAAATCGTTTCGGGAAATTCATCCCTCACCCTCGCTGTAATGGCCTCCCAGACAGGAACGGGAATCATATACCCCGCATCACACCTGAAACCGTCAACACCTCTTCTGCACCATCTTATAAAAATATCCGCGAGATGTTTCCACAAATCATCATGGGCGTGATCAAGCTCCACAAGATCCCCCCACACAACGCCCCAGGCTCCGGGGCTTTTAAATTCACCCGTATCATCTCTTACAAACCAGTCAGGTCTGTGTTCGTACATCTGAGAGTGCCAGCCGGTATGATTTATAACCAGATCGAGCATTACCCTTCCACCCAAATGGTGGGCCTCTCTTGTAAGTTCAGTAAACTGATCAATTCCGGTGGTTCTTCTGTCAAATTCTACAAGGGCGGGATCAATACCCGCCAAATCAAGGGATGCATAAGGGCTGCCGTACCGCCCCATTCGCGCAGTGGTTGTTGGTGTAGGGTTAACAGGAAGCAGGTGGAGAACTCTGCAGCCAAGATCATTTATAATGTGGGGAAGCTGTTTAATAAGATCCCTGAAAGTTCCGGACGGAGGAATAACAGTATGACCATATTTATCAAAAGCCTGAAACTGAGCTTCTAAAAGGCCGTCTTTGCCGCTTTTAAGAGTTCTGGTCTTTCCAAAAAGTCTGGTAAACGCACAATAAATCGTGTTTTCTGCCCTAAGTGCAGAGGGATGAACACTTATACCGCCATTTTCTCCTTCCGGCCAAAAGGTATTGCCGTCCATATCTTCAAGATAGCCTTTAAAAAGAAAAAATCCCGGCTCTGTAAGAGTAAACTCAACACTCCAGACCTTGTTATCAACAGTTGCCATCTCCACATTACGCCACTCAGAGCCCGCAAGAAACTCCTCCCCGGTAATTGGAACCATTGCCTTCTGTCTTAAAATTTTATCATTGCCTAAAGTTGTTCGCAAAAAACCCTTAACATCCCCCATGGGCTTTTCAATCTCAATTTCAACTCGAATCCTGTCCCCGACAAACTTTAAAAGTCTCGCATCCGTAGACGGATTCATCCTGATATTTTTTATAACTCTTGCAGCGTAAACCATTTGCAAATCCTTAAAATCAAAATCAAATCAAACTGTTAAAACATCCCCTAAACTCATCAGCTTATACAAAAAATATTAAATTAAGAAAAGAACTATTACACAGAGAAGATTTTGTTTATTGATGAGGTTGAAACCGTTTTGGAACAAGGTGAAATTATTGAAATTTATCCCAAAGACGAACCTTTTCCAAGTAGACTTATTTTAGGATGGCCACAAAAAAGGCCACTCCATGTTGTAGCCGCAGACGATAATGATGCTTATATTACTCAAGTGATTACTGTCTATCAGCCCAACCCTCTCCAATGTGAGGGTGATTATAAAATGTTATTTTTTACTCAATTTTTGAATCGTTTAGCATTTGTAAAATTTATTTTGCAGAATAGATATTTTTAGAGTTTCTCAATTTGTTCAGGAGGGAGTCCGGTTGCTTTACTTATAGTTTTAATATCCACTCCAAGCTGTTTAAGCTGGGTGGCAGTAAGCACTTTCTCCTCTTCTTTTCCCTTCTCAATTCCCTGTTCAATTCCCTGTTCAATTCCTTCCGCTATCCCTTTTTCTATCCCTTTTTTCCAGCCTCTCTCCATGGCTTTTTCTTCGGCTTCTTCAACTATTCTTTCTAAATTTTTTGCAAACATACTTTTTACCTCCGAAAAATTTTCAAACAGGGGCAGCTGAACCCTGCTCTGTTTGGATGGCCTTAAAACATTGTTAAACCACACAGCAAGAGCCTTAGAAAGCTCTTCATCCTTAGACTCATTTAGCCACTGATGAATCTGAGCCACAACATTAATAATATGACCATATTGAGCGGATTGTTCAAGCGTAAAAATCTTTGACACATAATTTTTACTCTTTTCCATATTTGCACTCTCAAGTGTATCCCGTGATATTTTGTTAATATCAAAAATCAGAAAGCTCTCATTTCTAATAAGTTCCAAAAGTTCATCCCCGGAATTATCAATAATATCAAAGAGACTGGTGGGATAACGCCACTCCTTGTCGCCGTTGTAAATTACAATAGGTAAAACAGGTGGTAGCTTTTGATTTTTATCAATATCACCCGATTTAATCAGGTGCTGGTAAAGAAGATTTCTGTAGGTGCTCATGCGAAGAGGCATCAGCCGTTGTGGCGTGGACTGAAACTCAATCATGATAAAAATAAAAAGTTCCCGTCCATCATCAATCTTCACCTTCCACACACAATCATTAACCCGC
>JAFGVO010000315.1 GCA_016937935.1 Deltaproteobacteria bacterium
TAAAGGAGATTGTCTCTACAATTCAGGCAACAACCTCTGTAATGACAACTCTTTTAAGCGCAATTGCCGCAGTTAGTCTTCTTGTGGGAGGCATTGGAATTATGAATATTATGCTGGTTTCAGTAACTGAACGAACAAGAGAAATTGGAATACGCCTTGCGATTGGTGCGCTTCGTAATGATGTTCGATTGCAGTTTCTTGTAGAGGCGGCGGTGCTTTCGGGCTTTGGAGGTATAATTGGGCTTATTATCGGAAACGGGGGAGCCTATGCTGCTACAAAAGCCCTCAATATGCCATTTATTCCGTCGTTTACTGTTGCCTGGGTGGCACTTGTATTTTCACTGGCTGTTGGAATCCTTTTTGGAATACTTCCGGCCCATAGGGCATCAAAACTGGATCCTCTGGAGGCACTGCGTCATGAATAAAAGTATAAGGTTTTTAATTATTTATATTGTCTTTATTAATGTTTTACTTTTGTCATTTTACGCAAATGCTGATGAGAGTGACTCCCAAATGGATACAGCTTCTAGCAGCGAAAAGAGTCTTGATGATAGTCCAGATATCCTTAAATTGAATTCTTTAAATGTGGTTAAGCTGGCAAAAGATAATAATATCTCTCTAAAGTCCGCACTGCTTAATATTGATTCGGCACAGCAGGATGTAGAGTCTGCCAAGGGAAATTATCCATGGATATTCGGAGCTGACGGAGGATATACTCATACCGGGACTCCAATTGGAAATTCTCTTTATCAGAAAAGGGATACTGTTGGAGCAGGAGCTCAATTATCAAAAACCGCATCAGCAGGAACTTCAGTAGTTTTGCGTGGGGAAGGGGAGTGGTACAAGTCCGGTTCTTCAGCAGTGATGATAACTGAAAGTGCGGGCAGAGGTTCGGGAACATATGCAGGAGCCACAGCAAGATTGGCTGTAACTCAGCCACTTATAAGAGGTTTTGGAAATAGAGTAGGACTGGCTGATTTGCGAGCAGCAAAACGGAGCAAGACATTAGCTGAGAAATCTTCAATTTCAGTTGCTGGAAACGTTGTAAAAGCGGTTCTTGATGCCTACTGGGAGCTCTGGTATGCAGCAATGCGTTTTGAGATAAATAAGAAATCAGAGATTACAGCAGAGGAACAGTTAAATGAAATTTCAATAAGAGTTAGCGCAGGAGATGCTGCAATGGTGGACAAACTCTCTTTTGAAAGTAATCTGGCATCCCTTAAAGCTGCTGTTTTAGAGTCTCAAATAGAGATGAGGCGTCAGGAGGTTGTCTTGGCTCAGACTGTTGGAATTGTTCAGGAAAACCCTAGGATTTTTCCTGACATTAATGAACCTTTGCCAGTAACGTTTTCAGAAATGGATTTAAATGAGCTTACCCAAAAAGCCTTAACTGAATCTCCCTCTGTTCATGTGGTTATTGCTGAGATGGATCTTGCAAAAGAGAATGAAAAAATTGCAGGAGAGTCCCTTCGTCAAAAACTTGATATTGAGGCATGGCTTCAGGCAAGCACACTTACAAACTCGGATGTGCAGCATATTTTTTCAGATTTTGGCAATGGTAATGCGTATTCCGGATACATTGGATTAAAATACGAGCTTCCACTTGATAATAGAAAAAAGGAGGCTCAAAAGGCAAAAGCTTTATTAGCTGTTGATAGTGTAAATTTGAAATTAAATGAGGAAAAAAATGCAGTTGTTGCAGATGTTTTAATTGCTTATGAGAATATTCTGGCAGCCAGGGATAAACTTGAGCTAGCCAAAGAGACTCTGGTAATTACCACTCAGGAAATGGATGCACAGCATGAGAGATATTTATTGGGGGATGCCATTTACACTGAGGTTCGTAATGCAGAAGAGAGGGTTCGCAAAGCTGAACTTGATAAAGTACGTGCAGAGGTTGATCTGGTTAAAAGTCAGGTGTCATTAGAAAACATTACGGGAAAATTACTGAAAAAGTATCCTCTAAATTAAAGCCTCATATAAAAAAGTTTGATTATTTTGTATCAATTATTGTTTTTAAATGCCAGATATAACAGCCTCCGTCCCTCTTTTTTGGTATATTTTAAAACATTAATCGATAGAGTGTACGTTCATTTCGCAGGAAGTACAGTTAAATTCCAGTTTTAGTCTGTTCCCTGTTTCTTCATCAATAATGTATATAGGGGCTTTCAGTGAAGATCCTTCGTTTTTTAAAAGGCAGGCTTTAAGTTCTCTTCTTAAACAGTATTTGGATGTCATAACTATCTGGTTATTGAGTGGTGTTCCGGCTTCAGGAGCTGGAACTATTGACTTTGCGCCATGGCGTTTATGAAACTTATTTGCGTATTTATTGGAAATATTTGCTTCAAATCCGAGTTCCGGTCCAATTGAAGGTATTGGAATATCAGGATTTTTTTCATCTGGAACATGCTGCATTTCTTTAATGCGAATCTTTGAAAGATAATCGAGTGCATCTCTTCTAAATGCATTTATTTTTGCCATACTAACAAAAGGGATAGATTTAATTTCTATATGTACAGATTTGCAGATAAATTCTGTATCCCCTGTTTTTTTAAGCTGCTTTATCCATATATTTCGTGCTTTTTCCTGGTTTCTTGCCTCTTCAAACTGGCTTGAGCTCTCTCCTGATAGTTCTGATGAAGCTTCATGTCCCATGTTATCTTTTATAGTAAGGCGCAGTAGTTTGGTATTTCCCAAAAGGGTCATGTTTACAGGTACTTTTCGTAAAATGGGGCCTGTTTTAACCGCTTCAATATGGGCGTGATCACGATTGCGGTAAATAAAGGTTCCTTTCTCAATAGTTCCGGCATCTGATAAGACGGCTATATTTTCAACAGTTGTTTCAATACGTGCGCCGGTGAGATTTTTATTTTTATCAAAGTAACAAAGTCCGTCTCCCGGTGAGACTACTGTTTTGCCATCTAACCAAATAGTGTTTTCAACTCGGTTAATTGCCTTGCCAAGAGGTGCACCAACTGACTTTGGAGTTGACAAGGTGGCCATAATTTCATCGTCTCTGGCAAATCCTTCAACAAATCCCCTGGTGAATACTCTCGATAAATCTGGTGAAAACCCCAGCGCGTATTCATCACCTCTCCTCTGCAGGCTGCGCTCATTAAGAGCTTTGTCCAGGGCTTTTCTGTAGGCAGCGACAACTGTTGCAATATAGGTGGTATCTTTAAGTCGACCTTCAATTTTAAAAGATGAGATTCCGGCATCAAGCATCTCTCCAAGTAAAGATATTCGATTAAGATCTTTCATTGAGAGAAAGTGACCAGTCTGCTTAATTGTTTCATTACCATCAACAAGACTGTAGCGCTTACGACAGGGTTGAGCACAGGCACCCCGATTGGCACTTCTGCCACCGTTTTTGTAGCTTAAGTAGCATCTGCCACTATATGACATACATAACGCTCCGTGGACAAAAGCTTCAAGTGAAACTTTAGTCTCATTTCTGATCTGCCCCATCTCCTCAATAGAGAGTTCTCTTGGCAGAATGACTCTCGAAAAGCCGGCAGCAGCCAGAAAATTTATACGTCCGGCAGAGTTGTTGTGAGTCTGGGTGCTTGCAATCAGGGGCAGAGGCGGGAGATCTGCTTCGAGAAGTCCAAGATCCTGAATAATAGCTCCGTCAACTCCTGCTTCATAAAGCTGATGGATAAGTCTAGCTGCCTTTGGGATTTCATCATCAAATAAGATTGTATTTACTGCAGCATATACCCTGACCTGATAGCGGTGTGCATAGCTGACAAGATGAGCAACTTCCGCTACGTCATTATCAGCATTTCGTCGTGCACTAAAGCCGCCGGCACCTATATAGACTGCATCCGCACCTGCATTTACAGCAATCTTACCGTGAAATGCATCCTTGGCGGGGGCAAGAAGTTCAGGTATATTTATTTCAGTCATTATGGATTACCAATTTATAATTTTTCTGCTGCGCAGGTCTGGAAGAATTTTATCTGTAACAATTGGTGTGAGTAGTTCAGGATCTTCATCTTTACCAAACCAGATTAGTTCGCATATCTCTCCTGAAGGGGCAGGCCTGCCTTGGAGGGTGCCACTGTAAAGACGAATTTCAAGAGTCTTGTGAATATCAGAATCGTCGCTGTGAGCTATATCTTCATATTGTCCCACAAATTCAATCTGTTTGGCTGTAACATCTCCCAGTTCTTCAGACAGCTCTCTTTCAAGGCATTCCATATCGGACTCTTCGTTTTCAATGCGGCCTCCAGGGAGAATAAGTCTTGATGTAAAGTGATCTTTGCGACACATAAGAATACGCTGCTTTTCATCAAAAACAAGAAAACCAACTTTATTGAAATCCGCCATTTTAAATCCTTTGCTTTTGTCAACAGTACAGGTTAACTATTACTTATATTTATCGATGTTTGCAAGGGTTTGTGATTTGCAGTGAGTAAAACCTGCATTGGATTCCATGCTGAAAGTATCCCTTCTAAATGGCCTCCGTCCTTTATTAACATTATGAAATTAAAAGAAAATTTGTATTATCTGTTTTGGAGCAATTCTATTCTGGACATTATTTGAGCAATTTCAGCATCACTTAATAATGGGGTATTATTTTCTTCTATCATGACTGCATCTTTGATTTTAGATTTGTTTAATAGTTTGATTTTACTTAGTAAATCAGGTGGAACTGTTTTGACTAGATTTATATATCTGTTTAATTTTTCTTCCTGACCTTCTGAAAGAGAGCTGAATGCGTTGTTTTGATCTATTAACGCCAGGGTGTTGGTATCTTTAATTTTAAAGAGGTTTCCCCCGGAGAATCTGTCCCAGTTACCTAAAATATAGTCAAGAACAATCATCCTGTATGCACTTTGCTGTAATTGGGTGTCATTACTTTTTAAAATTTCAATGGTTGAAATATAATCATTCTTTTCCTTTGATAGTGGCTCAATATTATCAATCCACTCTATAAATGCACCTTTTATCAGGTTGTCAGAGTCAAATTCAACCCGCTTGAGGAATTCATCAATAAATTCGGGATATTTTTTAGATAAAAATCCCTTTATTTTGCTTAGAGGTAAAAGACCTATAACTGAAACAGGTACTCTTTTTACATCTAAAATATGGGCAATTTTATAATATGCGACTTCATGTTTTGCTGTAGTGTTAACTTTTAAATAGGGTTTGAAAATAGCTTTGTTTCCATCTTCATCATAAATTTTAAGGGAACAGCTCCTTTTTGAAACAACTTTCAGGTCACTAACAATTAGTTTTTTTAGGTTATTTTCTTTTTGTATGTTTTCATTTAGCTGTAATTGTTCAGGTTTATGTATAGCCTTACTATTAACTTTGGCAGTTTTTGCAATTATATCGTTGCCGGGGTTTTCTTCAATTTTCTGTACAATCTTATTGGGAACATTATCTTTTTTTACAGTAGTATCATTATTGGTACACGATGATAAAATTTGAATATTTGCAATTATAAAAAGAGATGTGAAGTTGAAAAGGTTGAGATATTTTTTTACCATTTAGAAGATTCCTTTATTTCATGTCATTATCATTTTTAGCCTTTTAATAGCTTAGCGAATGTTATCCAAACAGCTCATGTGAGTCAATTTTATTAACTGCAGGGTAAATTTTGACCATTTATAAAAATATTGGTCTCAATCTAAACGACATTTCTTTTTTATAAATTAAAAATATAATAAATTCAGTATATTAAGAATATATAAAATAAATATTCATGTGGGTTAAAGCAAAGGATTAATTTTTGATACATAGCTTTGTTTTTTACATTAATCTTTGCTTTTAAGTGTTTGTAATTAAAATGTAATTTTGTGTAGTGTTTTTTTGATTGTGAAATATATTGAATATATTCATGGTGGGGCTATTTAATAATAATTAACTACTCGAGCCTTGAAATTATCATATCTGTTAATGCCTCGGCGGCAGGGGTCCAGTCACTGTTGCAGATTGAATAAATATAACCCATTGGACCCAATCTTCTGGCAATATCCACATATCTTCTTCCGGGATCCGCACCGGTAATAAGTTTGCCCTCACCATCATATCTTGTGCATGCATAGTCATAATAATATGCTAATCCACCGGAACTTTGCTCTCTTTGAATAACAGTTTTCTGCATTTCAGGCTGTGACAGGCATTGACTTAAAGCAACTCCTGTTCCCTCACATTCATCTTTAGGCGGGACACCTGTTATAGCCGCAAAAAGGATGCTCTGTTTTCCAGCTTCTCCTGCAATGGCCACTTTTGCCTCTGTGAACATATTAAGCATTTCGGCAGTTGAATATAGGGAATCGGGGTTTTCTCCACATGCAATATTGATATTTATATAATCATTATCCTGAACTTCATCTGAGCTGAAAAGATCGTCATTTTTTAATGAACAATCTTCTTCGTCAGATACAACAAGTATTACGGTAAGAGAGTCAGATCTGATAAATGAAGACTGAGAAGTGGTTTTAAGAGCTGCTGCTGCAGACATTAATTGTTGTTCAAACCCACAACCATTTACTCCTATTTTAGCGAGACAGGATGTTCCAAGGGCCAGGTTGGACGGGGTCCAGTATCCTGCATCAGAGCTGAAATATTCAAGTGAGTTATCTAAAGGAGATGGTGGACATAAAATTCCCGTACCATCACCAACAGGATCTTCGCAGGTATTATCAGTGCAATTCCACGAATCAGGGCAGGAGTTAAATGTATCGCTGCATAATACTAAATTTTCATCAATATCGATTGTTGCACCAATTGTTGTCACGTATGAAGTGTAAAAGTTCCCATTATCTCCCATTGGGTCTAAGCATGATTGAGCAGCAAGGCTTGATGGAAAAGCTGAATTATTTTGATCATATGGAATACCTCCCGCAGATAGACCCATATCAGTTGAAACAATTGCCACATGAAGATCATTTGTAATTGCAGTCTGCATGTTTTCATCTGTTGTAGTAAGGTAACTTATTATTGAGTACACCGAAGTAGAGAGAATATTTTGTTCTTCTGCCATTGAATTTGAATTATCCATTACCACCAGAAGATCTACTTTATTATATTTGGGCAGATTAGTCACATCTGTATCTGTTACATAATCCGAATCAGAGTTAGAATCCGAGTCAGAGTTAGAATCCGAGTCAGCGTTAGAATCCGAATCAGCGTTAGAATCCGAGTCAGAGTTAGAATCCGAGTCAGAGTTAGAATCCGAGTCAGAGTTAGAATCCGAGTCAGCGGTCGAATCCGAATCAGCGGTCGAATCCGAATCAGCGGTCGAATCCGAATCAGCGGTCGAATCCGAATCA
>JAFGVO010000316.1 GCA_016937935.1 Deltaproteobacteria bacterium
CTTAGTATTGCAGCTTCAGTTTCTATTCTGTCAATATCTTTTTGTCGACCTGTTTCATCAAGAATACTTTCAATTTTATCCTTGAATTGTTTAAATACAGACTTGTCATGAACTTTTGCAAGGCTTTCAATTTTATCAATATGAGTTGTTATCATATTTAGTTTTTCATCAATATTTATAGCCATGGCAGAACCTTCACTGGTTCGCATTTTAATCAATTCATCAATGGCACTCTCACAGGCAGTAAGAGCTTTTTCTTTAAAATCTTTTATTTCAATTATATTGCCTGCAAGAAGATCTGGAGCCTGTGAAATAACAGGTAAAAGGCTCTCAACAGAAATGTTGTGTTTTTTTGCGACAATTTCAAGGTCATCAAGGTAAGAGTTCAAATGACTTGTGTTTACTTTTAAAGTGCTGACATTATCATTTGGTTCAAATGAAATATTGATATTGCAGAAACCTCTTTTGATTTTTTTTCTAACAAGTTTTTCAATACCTGACTCAGCATTACTGAACTCCTGTGAAATTTTGCTTCTTATTTCAAGAAAGCGGTGATTTACTGTTTTAATTTCAACAGTAACTATCCCTTCATTCACAGCAAGGGTACTTCTGCCAAAACCTGTCATACTGAGCATATTAACTACCTGTATCTATTTAAAAAGGTCGTTGAGCTTATTTTTTGCTTTATCAAGGTCTTCGCTCTCGCCTTTACCGTCTTTAAAGGTGAAGTGAGAGCAGTAATTTGCTGATTCCCTGTCTGTTATAAATTCAGTAATACGTTCTCTGCACTGATTGTGATATCCCGGATCCCAGAATTCACAGTTTTTACAGCAGTGCATATCCTGCGCACAGTGGGGGCATGTGTCGGTTCTGGCCATTTTGATTCTCTCAAAATCAACCTCTTGACCACATTTAAAACAGAAATGATGTCTCTCTTCGATTTTTGGTATAAACATAAAAACCTCTCACTTATTTTATTCAACTAGTTTCTTTTTATTTCAGTTAAAGTTAAAATCAACTTTAGAGGGAGAATAACAGGATAAATTATGGTTGCAAGCAGAGGTTTAAATTTTATATTTTTTTATTTAATACTTCTTCTATTTTCTTATGGGTGCAAACCGGAAAGAGGATATGAAAAAAGTGACATATTTTCCATTTTTCCCCCGCAGACCTATATTTCCAGTACATTTATTGCAGATTTTGATTTTAATGGGACTGTGATTTCAAATTGTCCATCTATTGTAAGAAGTAATAATAGTTTAAGAGATGATGCTGCTGATTCCATACTTTTTGAGTTTGCCGGAGAAGGAGATGAGGGATATGGGGTTAAGGCTCAATCTTTGGAAATTGTATCTGAATCAGTTTTAAGGGTTGTACTTTCAACTTCAGGCAACAGTGCAACAGGTAGTTATCAAGCGCTGTTTTCGTGTAGTAGTGAACTTTTATTTGAGAGTAAATTTACTGTAAAATCGAGGGTTCTATCAGAAACGGTTACTTTGGATCCCGAATCTATGCCTGCAGGAACCCAGTATCAGCAGATATCTGTTACTCTCGAAAATCAGGAGAGCTCAACGTTATTCAAGCAGGGTGTAACAGAACTTATTTTTGGAGATGCAAAAGAGATTTCTGTTTATAATATTCAGGTTTCTGATGATGGATTATCCCTGACAGCATGGATCAGTATTGCCACACTCGCTCTTGGCTCAGATGAGGTTTCACGATTGATCGATGTTAAGGCAATAACAGGTATTTCAGTATCTTCAGGAATTTTTACAATAACTTCTCAAAATTTTCCCAAAATTGAAATAGCCCCTTCCGGTGTTAACAGACCTGCACCTGGCATTGATGACGAGAATTTTTCACTTAAAATAAGTGCAAAAAATATGGATTTCACCAACGATTTATTTAAAAATGGCATATTGGATAATATTGATGATTTTATTTTTTTTCCTGATAATCCGGGACTATCTGTTACCAGTGTAAAGGTTATATCTGAAAGTGAATTGATATGCGATGTATCTGTTAAAATTACTGCACTTCAAGGTCCTTCATCTTTAGTAGTTAAAGATGGTAATAACATTGCCGTTACTTCATTTTCTGTAATATCCGGAGCTGATGATATAAATATATCTTTTGATCCTTTATATATTGAGAACTGTCTCTCATCAAATTGTGCATACAGAAGAGTTATAGCTAAAAGCACAGGTTTTATTTTTTCTGATTTATCAACTGTCACATCATTAACAGAAGGAGTTTCTGTTAATGAATTTAATTATATAAGTAAAAATACCATGTCCGTTCTTATTGATACCGAGCCGGGATTTACAGGAGGTAGCGTCACTCTCGAGTTTGTAGATGGCACAAGTAGTGTAAAATCAGATCTTATGGTTAAAGATTTTGGCGGTTTTCAGCTAGAGAAACTTTCAAATCAGATTCAAGGTGTGAAAAATAATCTTTTTGTGGGGCTTGAAAGTGGAAAGATAAATGAACCTTCTCTGGCGTTTGTTCCAGATAATACGGGTACTTTTTTTGAAACCCAATATGATGTTGGCGGGAATACTCAGGATGGTACAAAAGAAGGAATTTTTATAAAAAATTTTCAACCATTGCAAGATGCACCAACAGGTCCTGCTGTAATTACAGTAGGAGACTCCAAGGAATCTTTTGCGGGATATTTTAATATTGAATCTTCAGGATTACTTCCCTATTTTGATATTGAACCTGAAACCTTATGGATAAAAAGTCTTCGTAATCAGTTAATTTTAAAAGGTAATAGTTCCCTCTTTTTTGATGATGACACTAAGATAGAGGTTTCTGATCCTGCAATATCAATTGAGTCTGTTGCAATAAACAGTGTTGAAAATAATGCAGTTGTAAATCTTAATTTTAATAAGAATATTAGTTCTGGTGTAAAAGTTTTATATGTACAGAATATTAATAGTAAAGCCGCAGCATCTTTAATTGTAACCGGGACAAGATTGAATTTTGATGCAAATGCTAATAATATTCTCTATCGTTCAAAGGGGACAGGTGAAATATCTGTAACTCCCCTAAAAGATATGGGAAGCTATATTTCAGCATCAATTTATGAAGGAATTGGTATAGGTATTGAGAGGGTTTATACTTCAGTTGGTAATATTGTTAAAATTCTTTTTACCCTTGATGAGACAGGACCGGGTGGTCTGATTGGAGTCGTTTTAACCGGAGGAGGAAAGAAAATTGTAGTTCCTGTTTATATTGATGCTGCTGATTTGGATGGTTCCCACGACAATTCTCTTACGGCTACTCTGATTCCTGAACAGGTTGTGCATGGATCTTCTGATGTTAGTCTTGCTGTTCAGATTCCTCAAATAATATCAGAAAAAACTGACGCCAGATTCTGTCTCTCCACAATTGATGCAGTTTCTCCCTCTATGGGTGTAAAAGTTATTGCAGAAGATGTTCAGGATATTTGTGGTAACGCCGCAATTATAAGAGCAGATGTTTCTTATGATGCTTTGCCTTTTTCTCAGTTTGACGGGTTTCCGGTTTTGATTACTGCTGGAAGAGCGGCTATTGGGGGAATATGGAAGGTTAATAACGAGCAGAGTCCTGTTGAACACAGCCTTGTAATTGATGGCGGGCTTGAATTTCATGCAAAAGATGGCAGGGATGTAATTATCAAAACAACATTTTCAGATGATAGCTCAACAAATAAAAAGTTAGTTATGCTGCGAACAAGTGAATTGTCAGATGATTATACTCTGTTTAATGCAAATGTACTTGCACAAGATATGATTACACCGGTAAGTTCTTCTGCTGGCGGGCTTGTTTTTACTTTTCAGAAGGATGATTTTTATATTGCAGGCAAACCGGACGGTGATTCTTTTGTTTCGGCAAAGAGTATGGGAGAAGACGGATATATTAAAAAGAGCGGACCAGCCTGTGAGACTCCATTTTTATTTATAGGTTTTATAAAAAATGCACAGGATTTAAAGGAAATTGATTTTTCCAATGAGGGTAATTGCAGAATGGCCGCAGTTGTATTAGCAAGGAGTTTAAATGATAAAGTTTATGAAACTCCAGATGTTCATGCTTATGTGTGTAATGATCATAACTCCTGCAGCGAAGCAACAGCTGTTGTTAATAATAATGATCCCAGTCTCTATTTTGACATGGATTCAACAATTCTTAAAGCCTATGCAGGTTCATGGCTTGGAAGTGTTGGTTACTTTATGCTTAATTTTAGAGGACCTTCAGTTATTTCATCCGTGAGCCGGCAGACAGATAACCAGTATATAATGTTAGATATGGAACCATTGACAGATTTGAGCCTTTGCAAAATAAACAGATTAGACTCTGATACGGGAACTGTAATTTCAACTCTTCAATTAATTGGTAATGTTCCTGCCGATGGAAAAGTTATAATATCCTCAGATGTTGCAGCAGGTCCAGCTGTGCTTGATGATCAGAGTGTTTCGCAATTTAATTTTAAAGAAGATTTCTTAATTGAGCTTGAATGTTCAGGTGAGACAGCTGACCAGTTTCAGGTTGGAGGATCATATGCAGGAGCAGAAAAACCGGCTGCAATAAACGGAGGATTCGACTGCTTCAAACGCATAGGAGGTTCCCTCGATACAAACGAAAATATCTACGACATAACAGGCTCATGGAGCTGCTCTCTTTAATATAACTTATTTTATACATCATGTTTGAGACATCATGTTTGAGGTTTTTGGCTTATACTTTTTAGAAGAAATTGGAATATTATGAGTTTTGTTTTTCTTTTTTAGTTATGCCTAATTTAGCTGATATTGTTTAGTTTATTGGTGAAATGCTCTTTTGTTTTTTTTGTTTTTTTAATTTATGTTAGAATGATAATTTTTTTTTTAGTTATTTCTTCTTTACGATTAATCTTTTATAGTGTAAAAACTCTCCTGTCAGAATTTTGAAGCTTTTTTTTGCCCAAGTTGTTAGTCTGGCCTAATTAAAAAGTTTTCTGCTCTGATTGTTATCTAAAGTGAAATAAGTTTAAATTTAAACCCATTACCAAAATCGAGGTAGTAAATGACTGAAAATCTCGAAAATCAAATCAGCAAAATTTGCGGTACTTATGGAAATGATCCTGCCAGAATGATGGATGTCGTTCGCGATGTACAGGCAGCTAATGGTTCTGTTTCCAGAAGTTCTATGAAATTGATTGCAGAGGCTCTAAAAGTTGGCCAGGTAGATGTTGAAAGTGTTGTAACTTTTTATGCACACCTGTCCGAAGAGAAAAAAGGAAAAGTTGTTGTACGTGTTTGCAATGACTACATTGGCAAAATGTTTGGCTCTGACAAAGTTGCTGAAACATTTGAAAAAGAGCTTGGAGTCTCCATGGGCGAGACTAAAGAGGATGGTTCTGTTACTCTTGAATATACTCCATGTATAGGAATGTGTGATCAGCCTCCTGCAATTCTTGTCAATGACAAAGTTGTGACCTGGCTCTCTACCGATATGGCTAAAAAAATTGCTGAAGCCATAAAGACTGATGGAAATATTGATAAACTCAATCTTCCAGTTGGTGATGGTAATAATGCAGATCCTCTCGTTCAGAGTATGGTGCACAATAATATCCGCGAAAAAGGGAGTGTCATTTTTGATGATTTCGAACCTGGCAGCGGACTTAAAAATGCACTTGCTCTTACACCTGTTGAAGTTATTAAAAACATTAAAGCTTCACGCTTAAGAGGTAGAGGTGGTGCCGGTTTCCCAACAGGTATGAAATGGGAATTTACAAGAGGTGCCGAAGGGGATGCAAAATATATTCTATGTAATGCTGACGAAGGCGAACCCGGAACTTTTAAAGACAGGGCGATACTGACAGAGTGTCCTCATCTTATGTTTGAGGGAATGACTGTTGCGGGTTATGCAATTGGGTCCAAGGTTGGTATTGTTTATCTTAGAGGTGAGTATCAGTATCTTTCAGCATGGCTTGAGGATATTCTCCAAAAAAGAAGAGCGTCAGGACTTCTTGGTACATCCATTATGGGCAAAGAAGGTTTTGATTTTGATATTAGAATTCAGCTTGGTGCAGGTGCATATATTTGTGGTGAAGAGACTGCTCTTATCAGTTCCTGTGAAGGTTTGAGAGGGGATCCTAAAAATCGTCCTCCATTTCCTGCTCAAAAGGGATATCTTGGAAAACCAACATCTGTAAACAATGTTGAGACATTTTGTGCCGCTGCCCGAATTATGGAAAAAGGAGCACCCTGGTTTGCAAAGCAGGGATCTGCCGGCAGTAGCGGAATGAAACTTTTAAGTGTTTCAGGTGACTGTAAAAAACCAGGCATTTACGAACTTCCATTTGGAATTTCAGTTTCAGAACTCCTTGAAAAAGTTGGAGCTGCTGATGCAATTGCTGTTCAGGTTGGTGGTGCAAGCGGTCAGATGGTTGCTCCTGCTGATTACGCAAAGACAATATGTTATGACGATCTTGGTACAGGCGGTTCTGTAATGGTTTACGGACCTTCAAGAGATCTTTTAAAGGTTGCCGCATCTTTTATGGAATTCTTTGAAGAGGAGACCTGCGGATACTGCACACCATGCCGTGTTGGCAATACCCTTCTTAAAAACAAACTTGAGCTCATTATTGAAGGTAAAGGACAGCCGGAAGATCTTGAATATCTTGAGTCTCTTGCCACTTCAGTGAAGACAACAAGCAGATGTGGCCTCGGGCAGACATCTCCAAATCCGATTTTGTCAACTCTTGCCAACTTTAGAGGTCTTTACGATAATCTTGTAAAGAAGAGCGAAGATGGTCTTCAGCCCTCATTTGATATTTCTAAAGCTGTAAGTTTAACTGAACAGATTGTGGGACGAAAGTCCGTTCACCATCAGGAATAGGGAGAATTAACGATGAGTGATAAGATAAAGTTTACCATAGATGGTGTAGAAATCGAAGCTGATTCCGGCCAGACAATTATGCAGGCTGCGGATAAAGCCGGTGTTTATATTCCCAGACTTTGTGCCCATAATGCGCTTACTCCTCACGGAAGCTGCAGAGTTTGTACTGTTCGCGTTAACGGACGTCCTCAGGCTGCATGTACACAGCCTGTAGCTCCTGGTATTATTGTTGAAAATGATACTGAAGAGATGAAGAAAAACAGAATTAACATTGTTGATATGCTTTTTGTTGAAGGTAATCACTTTTGTATGTTCTGTGAAAAAAGCGGTAACTGCGAACTTCAGGCAATGGCCTACAGACTTGGTATCTCTGCTCCGTCTCACGAATATCTCTTTCCTAAAAGAGAGCTTGATGCAAGTCATCCGGATATATTTATTGATCGCAACAGATGTATCCTTTGCGGAAGATGTGTAAGGGCCTCTAAAGAGCTGGATAACAAAAATGTGTTTCAGTTTATTGGAAGAGGAATCAATAAAACAATTGCAGTCAATGCTGAATCCAAATTGAGCGAGACTGACATGAAGGGCGTTGACCTGGCTGCTTCTGCATGTCCGGTTGGTGCAATATTGAAAAAACGTGTTGGTTTTACCATTCCGGTGGGCCAGAGACTTTACGACAGTAAGCCGATTGGAACAGATATTGAAGCTGTTTCGGCAGAATCAGACAAGTAGGTGTGAAATGAGTAAACCAAAGATTGCTACAACATCATTGGCCGGCTGTTTTGGATGTCATATGTCTATATTGGATATTGACGACCGCATACTCAAGCTGGTAGAAATAGTTGATTTTCACAAATCACCGGTTACCGACATCAAGGAATTCAGTGAAAGATGTCTTGTTGGTCTGGTGGAAGGTGGTTGCTGTAACGAGGAGAATGTAAAAGTATTGCAGAGTTTCAGAAAAAATTGTGATATTTTAATCTCTCTTGGAGATTGCGCAATTATGGGCGGAATTCCTGCTATGCGTAATAATGTTTCGTTACAGGAGTGTTTTAACGAAGCCTATCTCGATGGCCCGACAGTTTATAATCCTTCAGGAAAAATTCCGTCTGATAAAGAGCTGCCACTTCTTCTTGATAGAGTTTATACTTGTTCAGAAGTTGTAAAAATGGATTATCACCTGCCTGGATGTCCTCCATCTGCAGATACTATCTGGGAGGCTCTTGTGGCACTTTTAAACAATAAACCTCTTGATCTGTCCTATGGACTCATTAAGTACGATTGATATTTTTGGAGGATACTGTGTCTAAAAAAATTACAATAGAACCTGTTACCCGTGTTGAAGGTCATGGCAAGGTGACAATACACCTTGATGATGACGGTATGGTAGAAGATGCCAAACTTCATATTGTTGAATTTCGCGGGTTTGAAAGATTTATTCAGGGTCGTCCATTTTGGGAAGTTCCTGTTACTATTCAGCGTCTTTGCGGTATCTGTCCTGTAAGTCATCACCTTGCAGCTGCAAAAGCTATGGATCTCATAGTTGGTGTTGACGAACTGACTCCTACTGCAGAAAAAATGAGAAGGCTTATGCACTACGGACAAATGTATCAGTCCCATGCACTTCACTTTTTTCACCTGTGCTCACCGGATCTTCTTTTTGGATTTGATGCTGATGTTGCGGTAAGAAACGTTATCGGTGTAGCTAATAAGTATCCTGAACTGGCAGTTCAGGGTGTTATGATGCGTAAATACGGACAGGAAATCATCAAGATGACTGCCGGTAAAAAGATTCATGGAACCGGCGCAATACCAGGCGGCATTAATAAGAATCTCTCAATTGCAGAACGAGATGAACTGTTAAAAGATATTGATCAGCAGATGGAATGGGCCAAAGGAGCTCTTAAAATTGCCAAGGATTATACTGTTGAGCATCTTGAAGTAGCCAAGGATTTTGGTTCTTTTGATTCAAATCATCTCTCATTGATTCGTGAAGATGGTGCAATGGATCTCTATCATGGTAATTTACGCGCAATTGATAAAGATGGCGGTTCAATTTTTGATCAGGTTGATTACCAGAACTATACAGATTATATTGCTGAAGAGGTTAAAGACTGGTCATACATGAAGTTTCCTTTTATTAAATCAATTGGAACTGATGATGGCTGGTACAGAGTTGGCCCTCTTGCAAGGGTAAATACCTGTGATTTTATTGATACTCCAATTGCTGAAGAGGCTCGTAAAGAGTTCAAAGCTGTTACCGGTGGTAAACCAAATAATCTCACACTTGCATATCACTGGGCAAGAATGATTGAGACTGTTCACTCTGCAGAAAAAATTAAAGAGCTGCTTCATGATGACGACCTTCAGGGTGAAGATCTTGTTAAAAAAGGTGAGAGACGGGGAGAAGCTGTTGGTCTCATTGAGGCTCCCAGAGGAACACTTTTTCATCACTACAAAGTTGATGAGAACGATCAGGTTACAATGTGCAATCTGATTGTTTCAACAACAAGTAACAATGTTCCAATGAACAAAGCTGTTACAGATGTTGCTAAAAAGTATCTCTCAGGTGTTAAAATTACAGAAGGTCTTCTCAACCATGTTGAAGTGGCGATTAGAGCATATGACCCTTGCCTTTCATGCGCAACTCACGCTTTAGGACGTATGCCTCTTGAAGTTGCAGTTGTTGACAAGCAGGGTGAAGTTTTAAACAAAAAGAGTACTTGAGGGGTAAATGGATAACAGCAGCACAGTTTTGCTTATAGGTTACGGAAATCCAGGCCGTCTTGATGATGGTCTGGGTCCTGCTGTAGCAGAAGCAATAGAGAAAAAAGCTCTAAAGGGTGTTACTGTTGATTCTGATTACCAGCTAACAGTTGAAGATGCAGATGCTATTTCCAAACACGACTATGTTATTTTTGTTGATGCTGATACTTCAGGGGCTGAGCCCTTTTGGATTGAAGAAGTAGATCCTAAAGCCCAGGTAAGTTTTTCAAGCCATAGTATTAGCCCCAATGCTCTTATGGATATGTCTAACAATCTGCTTGGCGGCAGGACCAAGGGATATCTTATGGGAATTAGAGGTTATGAGTTTAATGAATTTTGTGAAAAACTGTCAGATAAAGCAAAAAGCAATATGAATGAGGCGATGGCATTTTTAGAGGTCGCATTAAAAGAACGACAGTTTGAAAATTATGTGGCAATGTACAAAAAATAGTAACCATAAAATGTGGTTTAATAACTTTTGGAGAATAAAATGAAAGATGGAAAATACGTTGTTTTATGTGTCGATGACGATCCGGATTTTCTGGAAACAACAACTATATTTTTAGAGGCAAATGATTATGCTGTAACAACAGCTTCAAGTGCTGAAGAAGGTGTTAAAGTTTACAAAGATATTAATCCTGATCTGGTAATCGTTGATCTTATGATGGAAGAGGTTGACTCCGGGACTAATCTTGCTAAAGAGTTGAAGCTATCAGGAAATACAGCTCCTGTTTATATGCTTAGTTCTGTTGGTGATCAGCTTAATATGAATATCAATTTCAGCGAACTTGGTTTAAGAGGTGTTTTTCAGAAACCCCTTGATATTAAGAATGTTCTTGCAACAATTCGCACTGCGCTTGGGCAATAGTATCAATAGATGACCCGAAATTTCAGACTTACTGTTGACCTCAAAGGGGTCTTGCAGGGAGTCGGATTCAGACCCGCTGTCGCCAGACTTGTATCTGATTATAACCTTGATGGCTGGATTAGAAATCAAAGTGCCTTTGTTAGATTATCAATTTGCGGTCCCCTTGATAAAATTGAATCATTTATAGCCGTTTTGCCTAAAAAACTCCCTCCTAAAGGTGTTTTCACCAGTATGGAGAGGATAGCTTTGGATGAAGTTACAGATTGGGAAAAAGGTTTTGTGATTAAAGAGAGCCTTTCAACTTTAGAAAACAGAATTTCCATACCTGAAGATCTTGTGATGTGTGATAAGTGTCGAACAGATATTTTTGACAAAAACAGCAGATATTATGGATATCCTTTTACCAGCTGCACTGATTGCGGTCCAAGATACACGGTTGTTAAAGGTATGCCCTATGACAGGGTAACCACAACAATGCAAAAATTTAAAATGTGCCCGGATTGTGAAAGTGAATATTCCGATTTTAATGATAGGCGGTTCCATGCACAGACAATAGCATGCCCGGCTTGCGGCCCTTCTTTATCTCTTTTTGATAATAAAAAAAATAGGATTAATTGTAATCCGTTAAAAGAAGCCAGGGCTTCTATTAAAAATGGAAAGATTGTGGCTGTTAAAGGGCTTGGCGGTTTTTTGCTTGCCTGTGATCCTTTTAATGAAGAAGCCGTAAAAAGGCTTAGACTTAAAAAAAAGCGTCCCCATAAACCGTTTGCTGTTATGGCTAATGGGGTTGAAATTTTAAAAAAATATTGTCTTGTTTCAGAAATTGAAGAACATACTTTAACATCTTCTGCGGGTCCAATTGTAATTCTTGATTTTAAAACTTCAGAAGATGTGTCCAGGCTGGTACCAAAGGAGTTTGAGTTGATAGCACCTAATACCGGAACTCTTGGTGCAATGCTTCCTACAACCCCTCTTCACCAGCTTCTGGCCATGAGGCTTGACGGTGATGATACTCCTGATTTTGAATTTTTGATCATGACAAGTGGCAATCGAGGTGGTGAGCCAATCTGTACAGATAATGAAGATGCGTTTGATACGCTCGTTGAAATTGCAGATCTGTTTTTGATTCATGACAGAGATATTCATTTTAGAAATGATGATTCTATTGTTATGAAATGTTCAGAAAATATTTCAATCATAAGAAGCGGCAGAGGTTATTCTCCATCATATTTAAAGCTTAAAAATAAAATATCTGAAAATGTACTGGCTTTTGGGGCTGATCTTAAAAATTCAATTTCAATCGGGTTCAATGATGAGATTATTACCTCTCCTCATATTGGTGATTTGGAAAACCCTGTTGCTATAAAAGGGGCAGAACAGATCATTAAGGAGTTTCCTCGATATTTAAAATTTGATGCTGGAGCTGTGGTTGTCGATTTACATCCTGATATGCACTCATCCAGGCTTGGAAGAAAATATGCTGAAGTTTTAAATATTCCCGTGTATGAAGTTCAGCACCATTATGCTCATGGAGCCTCTGTTATGGCAGAATATGGTTTGAATGAGTCAATAGCCCTATGTTTTGATGGTACAGGTTTAGGAACTGACGGAACAATCTGGGGTGCAGAACTTATGCATATAAATAAACAAGGCTTTAAACGCCTTGGTACTTTCAGGCCGGTACATCTTCCCGGAGGAGATGCTGCTGTAAAAGAACCTGTAAGACAACTCATTGCCAGATTTGCCCAGTCTGACGAGAAGGTTGATGATTCCTGGTTAGATCGTCTGAATATTACAAAAAGAGAGTTTGATGCCTGGACCATTCAGTGCAAAAGAGGACTAAATGCTCCCTTAACCCATGCTGCAGGCAGACTTTTTGATGCATTCAGTGCACTTTTAGGTATTGCTCCTAAATCTATTACATATGAGGGGCAGGGGGCAATATGGCTGGAAGCTGCAGCATCTCAATCAAAAAAATCAAAAGATCTTGCTTTTGAGACTTTTGTGATTGATGATTTTATAAATGTCGATTTTTCGGGAATTTTTTCATCTTTTGCAGTTGCACCTCCTTTAAAAAATGATATTCCCATGCTGGCTATGGGATTTCACAAAGCAATTATTAATGCAGGATTTAAAATGGCCCTTTTTGGAAGAGAAAATACTGGATGTTCTACTGTTGTTTTAAGCGGTGGAGTGATGATGAATAGAATTATTACAAACGGACTTGCTGAGTTGTTGAAAAATAATGGATTTGAAGTATTCTTGCCCCAAATTGTTCCTGTGAATGATGCAGGAATATCAATTGGTCAGATTTATGCATTTGGAGGAAACAGATAATGTGCCTTGCAGTACCTATGAAACTTATAAAAATTGTTGAACCCCTTAAAGGAGTTTCCGAGCTTGAGGGGACAAAATATGATATTGATTTATCACTGACTCCTGATGCTGAAGTTGGGGAATACCTTATTGTTCATGCCGGTTATTCCATTGAAAAACTTGATCAGAAAGAGGCAGATGCCAGACTTAAGCTTTTTGATGATATGGCAGAATTGTACAGGGAAGAAGATTCTTAAATGAAATATATAGATGGTTTTAGAAATGGAGATGCCGGCAGGTTTCTTACTAAAAAAATACTTGCAAGCGGAGAGCAGCTAAAAAGAATTGGCAGGGAAATCTCGATTATGGAAGTTTGCGGGAGCCATACTATGGCAATCTCAAGATTTGGAATAAGAGATTTGCTCCCGGAAAATATCAAGCTGCTCAGTGGTCCGGGCTGCCCCGTTTGTGTTACAGATACGGGCTATATTGATGCTGCAGTCAAACTTGCCGATAAAGGTGTAATAATTGCAACGTTTGGAGATATGATACGTGTTCCCGGATCTGCGGAGTCACTTGCAGATTCAAGAGCTCGAGGGGGAGATATCAGAGTATGTTATTCTTCGTCAATGGCTGTTGATATTGCCAATGATAATCCTCAAAAGGAGGTTGTGTTTCTGGCAATAGGATTTGAGACAACCATGGCTCCTGTTACATCGCTTCTAACGGTTGTTATAAATGCCGGAGTTAAAAATTTATCTTTACTTACTGCGTATAAACTTGTTCCCCCTGCTCTTGATGCTCTTATCAGTGATCCTGAGGTAAAAGTTGATGCATTTATCTGTCCTGCTCATGTTAGTGCAATAATTGGCTCTGATGCTTATAAACCCTATGTTGAAGATTTTAATGTGCCATGCATTGTTTGCGGTTTTGAGCCTCTTGATATTCTTTATGGGGTTGATAATGTTGCCTCCCAGTTTGTTAATGGAACAGTTGAGCTGGTTAATCAGTATTCAAGAGTAGTTAAACCTGAGGGTAATGTTAATGCTCAGAAAGTTTTCGAAAAATATCTTGAGCCTGTTGATGCTGCATGGCGAGGCATTGGTGTTATCCCTGCAAGTGGAATGGGTATAAAAAAAGAGTATGAAAAATATGATGCGGCAAAGAGATTTTCTATTTCGATAGAAGGTGGAAAACCACAGCCTGGGTGCTTGTGCGGAGATGTATTGAAGGGAAAAATTATTCCTCCCCAATGTCCTCAGTTTGGAAAATCCTGCACTCCTTCAAAACCTGTTGGTCCATGCATGGTAAGTTCTGAAGGCAGCTGTGCGGCCTATTATAAATACGAGAGGCATAAGTGATGACAAATAAAATTGAAATTGCCCATGGAGGAGGCGGACTTTTAACACGCCAGCTAATTGAGGATGAGATTGTTTCGCGATTTGGTGATGGTCCTTTGGAGGGACTTCCTGACGGAGCAAACCTGCCTTCTGTAAACGGAAGAATTGTTTTTTCAACAGATAGTTTTGTAGTCAGCCCCAATTTTTTCCCGGGTGGCAATATCGGTGACCTTGCTGTTCATGGAACTGTTAATGACCTGGCAGTAAGCGGAGCTAAACCTTTATGGCTCTCTTTGGCACTTATTCTCGAAGAAGGTCTTGAAATAGAAAAATTGAGAACAATTCTTGATTCTGTAAAAGCTGCTGCTGATGATTGCGGTGTTAAAATTGTAACAGGGGATACAAAGGTGGTTGCAAAAGGACAGTGTGACGGAGTTTATATAAACACTGCAGGTATCGGGGAGGCTTATCCCTATTATCAACTTGAGACTTCTTTAGTTGAAGAAGGTGATGTTGTAATTGTCAGTGGAAATCTTGGTGATCACGGGATGGCAATTATGGGTGCGCGGGAAGGACTTTTAGGGGACAGCACATTGAAGAGTGACAGTGCTCCGGTTCATAGACTTGTTAAAGCCATCAAGCCTTTTGCTGGTGATATTAAATTTATGAGGGATCCCACTCGTGGCGGCCTCGCTGCGGTTTTAAATGAGATTGCTGAATCCACAGAGTATGGAATTGAGCTAAAAGAGACCGATATTCCATTTTCACCTGAGGCTAAAGGTCTGGCTGAAATTTTGGGTTTTGATCTTTTACATGTTGCATCTGAAGGACGGATGCTCCTTGTTTGCAGAGAGGATTCAATGGCTGGAATTATAAAAGCCTGGAAAGAACTGCCTGAGGGGAAAAATTGCGCTGTTATTGGCAGGGTTAATCGCGAACGGGGCAGGGTAGTCCTTGAGACTGCAATTGGCGGTCGTAGAATAATTGATGTTCCCAGAGGGGAACTTTTACCGAGGATCTGTTAATGCATGAGATGAGCCTGGCTGTTTCGATGATAGAGCAGCTTGAAGAAATAATAAAAAAAGAGGGTGCTGAAAAAATAGAGAGCATTCATCTTGAAATTGGAGCCCTTAGTGGTGTGGAAAAAGATGCCTTTGAGTTTGTCTTTCCATTTGCTGCCGAAGGGACTGTTGCAAGTGAGGCAATTTTAACATTTGATAAGGTCTC
Organism: Deltaproteobacteria bacterium; assembly: GCA_016937935.1. Taxonomy (GTDB): domain Bacteria; phylum Myxococcota_A; class Polyangia; order JAAYKL01; family JAAYKL01; genus JAFGVO01. The sequence goes on from JAFGVO010000316.1 coordinate 15,382, forward strand.
CCTTGAATTTGAATGTAGAAAATGCGGATTTGTACACATAACTGAATCTCCGGAAATGATGTGTCCTAAATGTTCTTCGGTGGATTTGAATGTACTTAAGGGTGAGGATTTTAAGATTAAAACAATGGAGGTTATATAATGTGCAAAGATTGCGGATGTCAGGAAGGCAATGAGAGAGCATATTTTTCTGCAGCCAATCACGTTCATGGTTCTGCGGATTCTGGTGATTCTATAAAACATAAACATATTCAAGGAGGAAGTGCAGATATTCATATTCATATCTATTCTGATAGTGACAGTATGCCTGCTATTCATATTCATCAACATGGCAGTCACGACCATGAACACCGTCACGACCATGAACGCCGTCACGACCATGAACACAGTCACGACCATGAACACAGTCACGACCATGAACACAGTCACGACCATGAACACAGTCACGACCATGAAC
>JAFGVO010000317.1 GCA_016937935.1 Deltaproteobacteria bacterium
GGTTGCACACGCTCTTTTACAGAAAAAAAACAGACCACAAAAAGTACCACTGTAATTGCGGCAAAAATTCCCATGGTAAGTGACCAGCCAAGAGCATCATCGCCGCCACCCAGCCTGGCAACCAGTGGCCACGTCAAACCCTGAACAAAGAATTGAGTAATGGTCACCGCTGTAAATCGATATGTGGAGAGACTTGTCCGTTCATCCACGTCGCCGGTCATAACACCATTTAGTGCGCAGTAGGGAACATTGTTTACAGTGTAGACTCCCATTAGCAGAAAATACATTACGTAGGAGTAAACCATTTGACCTGTGGGTGACCAACCGGGACTTGTAAATGTAAGCCAGAATATCCCGGCAAAAGGGAGGGCTGACCACAAAATCCAGGGACGAAAGCGGCCCCATTTATGTCTGGTGCGATCCGCCAGCACGCCCATGGCAGGATCCGTAAAGGCGTCAAAGAAACGCCCCGCAAGAAACAGGGTTCCTGCAGCAAACGGTGACAATCCCATAATGGCGGTGAAGAAATAAAATTGATAAGCCATGAGCACCTGAAAAACCAGGTTGGCGGCCGAATCACCAAGGCTGTAGCCCGCTTTTTCTCGAAACGAAAGTTTCTGTTTAAAATTCTCCATATCCAGATTTATGCCAGAAATCTTTAAAAAAGGAATATCTCAAAATGACATACATACATAAAACAAACCTCCAGGATTGAAATCGATTTATCTTTTTAAAGAGTTTATTAACGTAAATCAATGTTTAACACATCACACTATCCATATTAAATTAATGTTCTTCAAATTAAATCTGATAAGTTTAATTATTCAATTAAATTAGATAAATTGAGGCTTTGCTGGTTTTAAAGTCTGCACTGTTGTTGATATATTAAAAAAAGTAATATTTTGATAGTTTATCTTGACTACAGCATTTTTGTGAAATAGGTCTTAAATATTAACTGTAAAGGAGCTTACATAATGGCTAAAAAAGATATCGTTAAAAATAAGGTTAAAATATCGGTTCCCCCGCCTCCGGACTCAACTATTAAACAGATAGACGACGTGTTTATTGTTATGACCGAAGCCTATTGTCCAAATGGTCACAATCTTATTTCTGATGATAATGAGGAATTTGATGAATATCCCGGAATTAAAGTTTATTTAAAAGGGGAGAAAAAAGAGGGTCCTGTTTATCTATCTCCATTTCAGGGAGACGGAACTAAAAAAGGTACCCAGGACTGGAATGCCGGAGAGAAACTTAAATTTTTCTGTCCTGAGTGCAATGAAGCACTTCCAATAATGGCTCACTGCAGCTGCCTCGACAATAAAGGTGAGCACGGTGATATTGTCAAAATATTCACATCAGACGATCTTGCTGAAAAAAGCGTTCTCTCTTTATGTAATGTATGGGGATGCCGGAAATCAAAAGTTACTGACAACTGGAATATTATTTCTGAATACCTTGACGGGGAAATAATCGATTAATATCCTCTGCCTTTAAAGATTCTTCACACACCTGAAACCTAAAAGATTACTTGACGACGATGGCTCCAGTCCTGTTCGCTTTGCAACTCTCATCATGTCAAGAGGGTGAAAATATGAGCCGCCTTTTACTGTTCGCATAGTTATCTGTTGCTCGCATACGGGATCTGTCCAGTCATAGGCAGTGTTACAATCTGGATAGACGTAGCTTCCGGAGCCTTCGGGATCACAGTAATAATCTGCTACATATTGATCCTTTGTCCATTCCATGGCGTTTCCACTCATATCAGCAACACCATATGGTGACAAACCTGTGCTGATTCCAACGGGTTGAAGAGATCCCGCACACCCTTCGAAATTTGCAGCCCCGCAGGTTATATCATTACCATTAGGATAAAGAGCGTACTGAGCATCTCTTTTTCTTGCAGCAGCCTCCCATTGTGCCTGTGTGGGCAAATCAAATGCTGTTCCTGCCCACTTGCAAAATGCAACCGCAGCATCATAACAGACACCAACAACCGGATAATCATCCTCTCCTGATTTTGGAAGCCCTCCAACCCAATTTGCAAGATAATTATAATTGCACGACGAGTCTGCACTTATTCCTCCGGCGGCCCAAAGGGGATTGGCAGTTACAAAAGCCTCATATTGAGAATTTGTAACCTCTAGCCTGGCCATTAAAAATGGAGATATTGAAACTGAATGCAGCGGAAGTTCATCATTATAACACCCGGAATCAACACTCTCGTCACACCCCATATTAAAACTGCCTCCCTCAACACTGCAAAAAGAAATATCAACCCCTGAAACAGGAGAGACAATTGTATCGCAATTAAAATCAGGGAGATTATCACTTCCCGTATCGCCTGTATTGCCACTGTCATCGGTGCTGTTAGAAGATTCACTATTTGTATCTGTGCTGCTGTCAGTCTCATCAGCAGTATCATCCGATGAACCGGTACCGTCGTAATCCACATAAAAATCATCAATGTATGCGGAGCATCCTGTAATTACTGTAATTAGAACAAGCATAAATATTTTAAGCATCACAACTGCCCTCCCCTAAGACTAAACGCTACATTCTTTTTTTTATTATCACCCTTTTTTCTGTCCCAGGGTGCAGTAAAAAGAAGGGTTGCGCCAACGGCAAATACACCGGCAGTTATAAATAATGCATCAGTTGCAGCGGCAAGTTTTGGAAGAGAATCCACACTGTCCTTGTATTTCGGGTCACATGCACCGTCATTGCAATTATCATTTAAATCACTGTTAATTTTTCGTGCCTTAATTGCTGTTCCTGTGGCTGTGCCCGCAAAAACAACGGTGAGTCCCACTGCAATCCACGGAGCAATTTTTGTCAAAAAAGTCGATTTGGATGACTTTGTTTCAGTAAGTGGAAGGGCTTTTAATCTCGCGTTCATCTGCCAGGAGGCGGACTCTTCACTTAACTCTTTTCCAGGAGAATCATTCAAATCAATATAACAGGAAACAGTTGTCATGGTTGCACCGTAGACAGTAAATACCTTTTCACATGGAGTCTGTTCTCCAAATCTTACGACCAGCCTGTGTGTCCCTGCCGAAAGGGCAATTTCACCGTTTAAGGGCAGTCGGCCGGCATTTTCACCATCTATCCATGCCTCACTTCCATCCTGACCATCAATGATTACTGTTCCCACAAGTTTTTTAAGGGTATCAACCTCTTTTGAAACCTTCTCTCTGCGCTCCTTTGTTATATCATCACCACCATCTGACAGATAACTTTCCATTGCCGCAAGCGCCTTGTGAGGCCGTCCAAGCTGTGCCTGAACCTGTCCGATATTATATAAAATTTTA
>JAFGVO010000318.1 GCA_016937935.1 Deltaproteobacteria bacterium
AAATACCAGTGTCAGCTAAAATCATCTGCCTCGATTTATCACCCATAAAAGCCTCCTTAAAAAATGATAAAATTTGTTCAGGCAGACGTAAAAGCAATATCTGTACCAGTTAGAAAAGTCTAAAGCACAATAAACATCAAACAAACTAATATACTGTAATTATTTAATTTTATCCACATACACGTGGGCCTCCGTCCTGGATCGGTTGGACTTTGAGGCTAAAAAAGTGGCAGAACTGGCACGAATTGGCATAGCTGTGCCGGTTAATTGTGCCAGTTAAAACAAGACTGACTGGCCTCCGTCCGAATCTAATGGCCTCCGTCCGGAAACGGGTCCGGGAACGGATGGTCCGGAAATGGATGTACGGGATTGATTGAAAAAAAATTGGTTTAAGCTGAAATTAATTGTTGTAAATTTCTAGAGAGCTTAAAAGTGTCATTGGCATTTTTGTATAATCGTATTGGGTCAGTCCCGTAAGGTCTCTTACAAGCAATTGTCCCTGATCGGGAATAACATCATAACAGTTTTCAACTGGCTGGTGATCCGCAATTGTGATATTTTCAGGGTCTTCAACGTTAAAAACTTTCAGCCCGGCATCGCCGTCACAGACAAAGACCTGATTATCATCCACTCCAAGTCCCATTGGACCTTCCATCACCCATGAAGAGACAAGCTTCGGGTTTGAAATGTCTGATATGTCAATAATGTCAAATTCGTTTAATCCGTTTATGCTGCAGGCGGAATCTCCCCGCAATGTAACGTAGGCGTAGTCACCTTCGACAACAACAGGATCACAGCTTTGAACATGCATAAAATTGCTTACATAATCAAGTTGCCCAAGGCTGTTGATTTCGTAAATATATATGCCGGTCATTGAGCCGATAAACATGTACTCATTGTGGACAAACAGAGTTTCAATGTCATCGCTGACAGTAGCGCTGCTCCAGTATAGAGGTTGTTCCGGCTGGGTAATATCGTATTGTTTAATCCTGTTTCCCGAAATTGTGTAAAGAGTGTTTTCGTCGATGGCAAATCGGGACATCGAGCCTGATTTACCTGTAGTGATACTTGTATTTCCAGTGGCAGAAGTTGAACTGCTTCCTGAATCAGAGTCGCATCCTGAAAATATTAAAGTCGTTATTAAGATTGTATTAATTAAAAAATTATTTAATGACATAAGCAATCACCACACCTTTGGTTTGATCTACATAATTAAGCTCTACATTATCTCCTACTGCCTGATATTCATTGTAGGGAAAAACATCGGTGATTCTGTTAATCTCTTTAATTGAATTGAGATTGGAAATATCAATAACAACAAGATCCACATAACTGTCAGCGTATAGAATATTATCTTTAACAGCCATATCCAGATTGCCAGGGATATTTATAAATGCCATGTTTCGAGGATGCTTAGGGTCTGTATTATTAATAATATGAATACCTTCATTAACGGAATTTATTAAAACATAGTTTCCATATTTGTATATTTTCCCCATACTCAATATATCTTCAGGCGCTGTAGTTTTGACAGGTTCACGCAATTCTTCAAAACTCATATAGACTGGCTCTGCAGGAGTTGTTGAGTAATTTTCATCATCAACTATATCGTCATGATACGGTGGCGCAACAGAGGCCATTATTGAGCATAATGCAACACCTCCAAGAGCCAATTTTAGAAAGGAACCTCTTTTTATACAGTTTGAGGAACTGTTTTTTTTCTTATATGAAAGTGCAACGGTAAAGCCTATTATACCTGCTGCAAGAGATGCAGCCACATCATTTACATCTGCAGTTCCAAATGTTCTGCCAAAAAGTAATTGCAACAGTTCAAAGGATGTACTTAGTACAGCAAAAAAAAGGGGCCAGATATGAACCCGTGGACTTTTGCTGAATAGTGAAGTTGATATAAGACTGAAAGAAATTACAAACAGCAGTGATGGCACCCAGTCAGCTCCTGGTATCTTATTATAAAAATTTATAAAAAGAGCATCCCCTGTAATGAAGTTAATCCATGTTCCTTTTCTAAAAGAGACATAAAATAGAAAACCGGCGGTCAACAATAGACTGCCGATAATCATTGGTCCTTTTTCAATGGATTTTCTGTTTTGTTTAAGCATATAAATCTCCCTTACAAAAAATAAGCAGTAAAAGTTGCTGTCATATTGTAGACACCTGACCATTATAAAAATGGGAACATTCTTTAAATTTTTACAGTTTATTGTTATTTTTTTACAGTGTTGATAAAGTGCTTATATGGCTAAGAATGAAAAATCATATGTAATTATTGCCGGTGACAAAAAAACTGCTGACTATATTCAATCGAGGGTTTTTTATCTGACAGATGAGTTATCCATCTGTTTTATAAGCAGTAAGGGATGGCAGGGCAGAGTTGAAAAAGCTATTACAGATATTGAGAATCCGGTAGTTTTAATGTCTGCTTTTAATATTGAAGATTCATGGCCGGTAACACTTGTTGAACAGTCTCAGAAAAAAGGACTGTTTTTGCTATGGGACAGTATTTCTTATCAAAAAGATGATAATGCAGATGAGTCTGGATGGTTGTTTAATGAGATATTGTCAAACAGAGGTGCTGTAAAAAGTGATTCCCTTGATATGCTTATTGAATATGCTCATCTGTTTAAAAAAACTTCAAAGGATAAAGTAAGAACTGCCGGAGTGAAAAAAGGGAGGAGCGAAATTTTAAAGCGCCTTGATTCCCTTCTCAAAGAGAGTATTGTCAACAATAAGCCTGATATTGTTTTAAACCCAGGAACCGATTCTTATATTACAGCTGCAGGTAAATCATTTGATATAAAAATGAAGAGTTCGATTAAAGATATTTGTGAAGCTGTATCCGTGCTTTGTAAAAGTAATCAAACGGTTCATAATGTAAAGGCACCTGATATTATTATCAAGGATGAAGAGCTCGCTCTTATAGTCATGCCTCCTAAAAGAGTACTTTCAGAGATCACATCAAAAAGGATTCTTGACGGTTTTGGACTTGAATTTCCCATTGAAAAAATATGTTCTTCATCAAGTAGTGCCATAAATTTTTTGAAAGAGCAGGGGGAAAGCATTGTGTTAAAACTGGTAAAGCCAGCGTTGACAGATAAAGAGACCATGGGTGCAGTTATAAAAGATCTTTCCTCTTCTTCATCGATAAGACAGGCATTTCATCATCTTTTAGAGTTGTCAAAAGTAAACTCTCCTCCCCAGAGTCTTGGTATAATGGCCTGCTGCCAGATTAAATACGAAAAAAGTTTCTGGATTAAACTTGCGTTTGGACCTCTTAAGCTTCCAATGCTGATAATTGGCAGAGGGGACTGTAAAGATAATAACAGAGTAACAGCAATAGATGTTCACCTGGATTTTAATATGATTATGGAGATGATCGCTAATAATTTCAAAGAGCTTGATAGTGATGAAAATTACAATTTTGCTGTTGCTGTTTACAAAATTTCTGCTGCAGTTAAAAAACTTGAAGATTCTATGTTTATGCTGGAAATTCATCCTCTTGTTTTATCAGATAAAAGGCAGGCACTTGTTCTGGATGCTCTTATTGGAATTGGTGAGAGTTGAAGGCTATATAAATTATTTATTTACTCTGTCTTTTGGGTGATTAGGGTAATATTTATCTTCTGGTTTATCGGGCGCTGTATCAGCCTCTTTTTTCGTGCCCTGTTTTTTTACAACTGTTTTTTTATCATTATTAGAATTAGCGGCTGAGTCAGTGTCGGGCTCGGTG
>JAFGVO010000319.1 GCA_016937935.1 Deltaproteobacteria bacterium
CCGGCGCGGGCACAGACACAGATACGGATACAGATGCTGGTACGGACAGTGTCAGCAATCTTCCGTCTTTGCGAATTGAAGCCGAGTGCGGTTTTGGCGCTGACAAGGGCGATTGCAACGGCCTATACGATGGCACCAATTCGAATCTTCCTGGACAGGATGGTGCTGATACGATTCCCCTCCTGAAAGAGGGAGAACAGGTCGTCGGTTACTTTTATGGCGGTTCATGGCTTGCGTTTCCGGATATTGATTTAACAGGCTATACTCTGGTTACTGCATATGTCGCCAGTGCAAATACAGGAGGGGCTTTTGAGATTCGTCTTGACGCTCCTGACGGAGAACTCGTTGCCACAATTGGCGTTCCAAATACAGGTAGCTGGGATACCTTTGAACTTGCAGAGTCTGAGCTTTCTACAGTCAGCGGCGTTCATACTGTTTATCTCCTGAGCATGGATAATGGAACTTACAATGGTGATGTTGACTGGATCGAATTTTCTGTTGGCTCCAAGGTAGTGGACACAGACACTGGAAGTGATACGGATACCGAAACAGACACCACGCCGATAGTCGACGACGGTCAATTCAGAGGCGTTAACTGGGCTGATCCCCGAGATAACTTTCAGGCCGGCGTCCTCTATATTTCCGGTCTTTCGTCGTCCGACACTTATGACTCGGCACGGGCCACGGGCACGGCCATTATGGATCAGTTCGTTTCGAAGGTTGGCGCAAACGCCGTCCGTATGCCTATTAACGAAGCCACTGTTTCGCAATACTGGGGCACCTATACCGGCGCCATCGACGCGGTGCTTGCCAAAGGTAAAGTGGTGCTTGCCTACTGGGACAGCAATAAGGACAACCGGCCCCCGGACATGAACGCCTGGTGGGATATGTGGGGGACCGTTATCGACAAGTACGGCAGCAACGAAAACGCCTATTTCGAGGTCTTCAACGAACCAAATATGTATGACAAAACCGAATTGTGCGATCTATACTACAGCTGGCTGACCCGTTTTCCGGCGATTCCCCATGGCCGGGTCATCCTCGACGGTACCGGCAACGCTCAGTACGTCCCGGATGTCGGATCGGACGATCGGTTGAAGGATTGTATGCTGGCGGTGCACGACTACAGCTTCTTCGGCGGGGAATCCATGATCAGTGAAACCGATTGGGAGAATCACATCAAGGGCTCCGTCGGTGATTACGCCGACCGCACCATCTGCACGGAATGGGGCGGCCCCATGAGCCCGGGCACCAAGAACGGCACTTACTACGATTATCTGGACTACAGCAAGCCACCCACCAACTACTTCGAGGGGTACATCCGCGGCATCAGCAACCAGCTGCGCAACTGGAACATGGGCAGCTTCTACTGGCCGGGGCTCAGAGACGGCGACTGGTACAGCATGACCATCAAGGAGGGAAGCGATGCCGACATTTCCCTTTCTATACCCAACAAATCTGGCCTGGATCGTCTGCACCACGCGTGGGGCATGGAATAGTCTTACAGCACAAGGGGGGAGCAGCCAACCAATTGGGACTTATTTCACCCTGTAATCTACTTTACAGCGCAAGCTACTCAGCTAGGGTGGGTAGTGTTAAAAAACATCAATAAAATCAGTTTACTCAGTTAGGGTGGGTAGTGTGAGAGGTAGCGTGAGAAAATTTATTATCTGGCATAGCCTGTACGGCATCGGTTGAAATATTCCAGGGTGTTGACTGAAGAGATACGGCAGAGTGCAGCTCTTTTTGAAATTTTATTTTCTTTTGACTCTTTTATACACTGATTGATGTCAGTTTTAATGTTTGTGGATTTACGAAGTTCCAGGAGGTGTAAACACATTTTTTTAATTTCATTATCATTTGCAGTCTCTTTACAGCCTGTAAACATTGTGAGGGTAAATAATAAAATATATATATTTATTATTCTCAAAATGAATAGGTCAGTCCTGTAAAATCAAGGGAAAGAGAATATTTTTGTTTTAAAGAAGTTTTGCTGTTTAACAGTGGTTTAAGCATTTTGCTTTGTAACCCTGCAGTATCAGCTTTTGAATATCCCACAAGTCCAAGAATTGAACCCGCAATAACTCCTGCGGTTATTATAAATCCAACAGCATAATTATAACTTTCCTGCTCAGACAATGAATCATCATTAGGAGTATATGTTGAAAAATCCATTTTACTGCTTATTACTCCAGCAGCAATCGTAAAAACAGCTGTTACAGTTAAAATAGCAAGTCCCGAATAACCCAGGCGCCTGCCTTTGGATTCAGTCCTTTCAAAACTGCTGTTCATGTAGTCAGCAAAACTGTAATACAGATTGCTTGTGGATAAATATTGATGATACTGTTTTATCAAAGGTCTTTGTTTAAGAGTGTTTTCAACTACAATAAGTTCGTCCTGTTCATCAATCATTAAATTATGAAACATGTTATCTAATTTCTGATTACTATGATATTGCGCCAATATTTTTGATGGATGTAAAACTGTAATAAATATTAGAAGTAAAAGAATTAAACTGTTTTTGATCATTTAAAACCAATCCGGATATTTAATCAGCTCCAGGGATCGTCATAGTCAATTTTACGTTTGCGTTTTTTAGGTTTGGCAGCATCATCCGCAGCAGGTTCGGGAGCAGCAACAGGTTTAGCAGCGGGCTTGGTAGTTCTTTTATGAGTCGAAGATGTCGATTTTTGAACCTCTTTTTGAGCAAGAGAGTATTCAAGTTTCATATCTTTATCAAAAACAATAAGTTCTGATTTTGTTTCGTAACCATCTGCCGAGATAACAATAGAGCGACTTGCATCACTTTTAATAAAATTACTGTTAAGAGGATTGGAAACTTTTGCGCCATCAATTTTTATTACAGCATCCGCCGGCTCAGTTTTAATTTCAATCTGAACATCATTATCTTCTTTTGCAGGCTCTTCAACTTTTGCGGGTTCTTCAACCTTTGGAGCTGGTAACACTGCTGGAGCTGCGACTTTTGGAGCCTCTTTTGCTTTATCATTTTTAGAACCTGAAGCAAAAACAACTCCAAGAACTGCTAAAATTACAACAGCTGCTGCTGCGCTGAGAATTAACGGTAACTTATTTTTTGAAGACATCTGCGGTGATATGCCGCTTTGAGTCATCTGCAAAGGTGTGGGAGAGCCAACATTTGTACGACGCATTGCAGTCTGAGTAGCTACCGAAAAATTAATGCTTCCTGTGGCATCAGCCAGAGAGGGTACATACTGAACCAGATGAGCTCTAAACTCATCACATGATTCAAAACGATCAGCTGCATCCCTTGCCATTGCAATTTTAATTGTCTGAACCAGATGTTCAGGGAGATTTGGATTCAACTCCTCGGGAAGAGGCGGATCTTCAGTTAAAATTTTAATTAACAGAGCATTGTAATTTGGAGCGTCAAAGGGAAGCTGACCAGTTACCATCTGATAAAGAATAACTCCCATAGCATAAATGTCTGATCGCGGAGTTAGATTCTGCTCTCCCCGAGCCTGTTCAGGGGACATATAGTGGGGAGTGCCAAGTACAGTTCCTGTCTGTGTGAGAGCTTTTGCACCATCTGTTTCAAGTTCTTTAAATTTTGAAATTCCAAAATCAAGAAGTTTTACATAATCTGGATTTGAATTTTTGCGAACGAGATAAATATTTTCAGGTTTTAAATCCCTGTGAATAATTCCTGCATCGTGAGCAGCCTGAAGTCCTGAAAGAGCCTGAACCATAATATTTGCGGTACGTTCAACAGACTGAATGCCCTCCTGTTCAATGAGGCCTTTTACATCAGTACCTTCAAGATACTCCATAACAATATAGGGAGCTCCATCTTCTGCAGTTCCCATATCAGTTATTTCGATTATATTTTCATGACCAATTCTTGCTGCTGACTGGGCTTCACGTTGAAACCTGATAACAACTTCATCGTTGTCAGCATACTGTGGATGGAGAAATTTTACAGCAAGCTTTCGATTTATCAGGTTATGCTGAGCAAGATAAACCGCACCCATTCCTCCTTCTCCGAGAAGATCAGTTAATTCATATTTTCCATCAAGTAGTGTTCCTACTCTTGCACTGCTGTCCATTTTTTAGCTCTCTTAATAATATTTTGGTATTAAATTTAAAAATCAATAATATTTTATTAGCACCTACTTTACTCTGACGCAATATTTCTACAACTATTTAGTTTAGATTAAATAACTTTAAAAATATGCCAAAAATGTGGAAAAAATGCAAAAGTACAGTATTTATGAATTTCTAGACCGCTGCTGAAGAGCTTTCTTTAGAATTGTTTGTGGATTTTGTTCTGCTGTTAACAAGGTTTACAGAGATCATTTTTGAAACACCAGGTTCCTGCATGGTAACTCCGTAAAGTGAATCGGAACCCTCCATTGTAATTTTAGAGTGTGTGATGATAACAAATTGAGATTTATCGGTCATCTCTTTAACCATATCGATAAAACGACCCACATTTGCATCATCAAGAGGAGCATCAACCTCGTCAAGAAGACAGAAGGGGCTTGGTCTCTGCATAAAAATGGCAAACAGAAGACTTACTGCTGTAAGAGCTTTTTCACCACCACTCATAAGTTCAATGGCCCTTAATTTTTTTCCGGGAGGTGAAGCAATAATATCAACACCTGTATTTAGCAGATCGTCGGGATCCGTAAGTTCCAGGCGGGCGTGACCTCCCATGAACAGACGTGGAAAAATTTCCTGAAATTTCTCATTGACTACATCAAAGGTCTCTTTAAACATTCTTCTTGAATCCTTGTCCATTTTCGCAATGGCTGTTTCAAGATCTTCAAGAGCCTGTTCGATATCATCTTTCTGACTCTCTTTTTCTACAAATCTTTCCTGAATTTCCGAATATTCATCGATGGCTGTAGGATTGATAGAGCCCATTCTCTCGATAAGACCTTTAAGTTCTTCTATGCGATTAAAAGTTTCAATGCCCGGCATTGGTCTCATATGATATTCACCGAGAATTAATGTGAGCTCAACATCATATTTTTCGATGGCACTTTCAATAATGTGTTCAATATCGGATTCAACTTTTGAAACGGCCAATTCAAGTTTTGAAACATTTGCTCTTAAATTTTCAGTAAACTGACGTTTCTCTTTAAAAAGCTGCTGGGACTCGTTGAAAATTGCCATTTTTTCGTCAAGAACCACTGCTTTTGCCTGAACGTCTTTTGCGAGTGTGTCAATACTGTCAAGACTGGCATCAAGTTTCTCTTTTAAAATTAATATGCGTTCGGTAATCTCTTTTACTTCAACAGCGATTTCACTTTTTCTAAAAGATATTCTCTCTTTTGTCTTTTCCGCGTCATGTTCTATTGCAGCTATCTGTTTGGCCCGTTCAACAGCTGAATGCTGCTGCTGAATAAACTGAGCCTCTTTAATTTTTGCATCTGTAACTTCAGCCTGAAGACGATCAGCCTCTTCTCTTACTGCAGAGATAAGCTGTGACTCATCTTCAATAACCCGCAGAAGATTCTGTTTTTCAGATTCATATTTTTCAAGATCAGCGGTCATGGCTGTCTGCTGAGTAACAGTCTGCTCAAGCTGAGTATTTAATTGTGTAATATCTCTATCAAGATTGCTGTTGCGCTCTTTAACAGATTCAAGATCACGTTTTGCTCTTGATTGATCTTTTTCAATTTCGGATAAAACAAAACCGGTTCGCTGAAGATCAACCCTTGCTTTTTCGGCCGCATCTCCACGTCTGTTCATCTCATCTTTAAGATTTTCAAATTTAAAATCCACATCATTTAATGAGGTTCTCAAAGATGTAACTTCCTGTTCAAGCTCTCTAATCTCCCTTGACTGGCCGAGAAGATCCGCACCGGCAGACTTTGCACAACCCCCTTGAAGGGTTCCATTTTTATCAAAAAACTGTCCGTCAAGAGTTACAAAACCCGCAACACCTGCAGTCTGCTCTTTTAAAACCCTTATGCTGTCTATGTTTTCTACTACATAGATATCTTTTAAAACTCTGTTTAACGAGGTGCTTATTTCAGAAGAAATTTTTATAAAACCCGCAAGAGAACCTAAAACAAGTTCATGATTGAACTCTCCAGCTAAAGAAGAGCCATCATCAGTAATCCCTGTCATGGAGAGTGCGGTAACACGTCCAAGCTCCTTTGATTTAAGCCAGTCTAAAATATGGAGACCTTCGTTAAAACTGTTTACTACAAGTGATTCAAGTTTTTCAGAAAGAACAGCAGCAAGTGGAATCTCATATTTCTGGGGACATTCAATATAATCAACAAGAAGTCCGGAAAACCCTTCTGTTCCTTCTTCGTTTAAGGCTTTTGCAGCCTCTCTAACGGCATTACCGTTGCGCTCAAGACTCTCGTTCATCTCTTTTAAAGATTCGAGCCTGGTGGATTTTATTCCGAGAGCCTCTTTAATAAGAGCCTTTTCATCATCACATTTTTTTACCTGGTTTAAGAGTTCTTCATAAGCTTCGCCCTCTGTTTTTGCAAGGACTCTTAAAGATTCCAGCTCCTCTTTTGTAGAGATGAATCTTTCATCCATATTTGCGGCAATTTTAGAAAATTCTTCAATCTGACCACAAAGAGTGTCTCTCTCTCCGATAATATGTTTAAGACGTTCTTCAAGGTCTTCAACTCTTCTGTTCATTGAGAGAAGTTCAGCCTGTGACGCGGCAATTTTAGCAGAATACCTGCTCATGTTGTCACGTTTTTCATCAAAATTTCTGCCAAGTTCCAACAGACGCTCTCTTGAATTCTCAGCTCTTCTTTCAGCCTCCAGACGAATATTTGTAAGATACTCCGCATCATCATCAAGGGAGCCGAGTCTGGCTTCGATAACTTCCCTCTCATCTTTTGAAGACTGAAGTCGTCTGGCTGTTTCAAGCTGCTGTTCCTGAAGAGCACCTTCCTCTTTTTGAATCCGTTCAAGGCTTTTTTCCAGATGTCCTATCTCGGTTTCAAGCATTGTAATTTCGGTATCAGCTTTAGCGGCAATCTGTTTTGCCGATTCAAGTTCAGTTCTGGACGTTGCCTCATCTATTCTCAGGGTTTCAAGTCTTGCCTCTGCAAGTTCCTGATCATCACGAAAGTTATCAAATTCAGCTTTAGAAGCTTCAAACAGAAGATTTTGTGTTTTAAGTTTTGCAAGATGCTCAAGATATCTGTGTGCCGCAACGTAAAGTTCGTTATCACGCTGCTCTTTTGCATAAAGATTATAACGCTCGGCTTTTCTTGCCTGACGTTTCAGATTCTCCATATTGCGGCCCATCTCTTTTACAACGTCCGAAATACGAAGAAGATTCTGTCTGGTCATCTCCATTTTTTTAATGGCTGCCTGGCGGGATTTTTTAAACCTTGTAATTCCCGCAGCCTCTTCAATCATTCCCCTTCTGTCTTCAGAACGGGAGCTTACGATAAGGCCGATTCTTCCCTGTTCAATAATTGAATAGGCTCTGGCACCGCCGCCTGTACCTGCAAAGAGGTCAGATATATCTTTTAATCTGCATGGAGTTTTGTTTATGAGATATTCGCTTGTTCCATCTCTGTGAAGTTTACGGGTAACAGCCACCTCGGGATAATCTGTGTATAACGGATGTGAGAGACCGTCGCTGTTATCAAATGTAATTGTAACTTCAGCACGGGACTGGGGACCTCTTTTTTCAGAGCCTCCGAAGATAACATCTCCCATCCCTTTTCCCCTCAGAGTCTTTACCGACTGTTCACCGAGGCCCCAGCGGATTGCATCTACGATGTTACTCTTTCCGCATCCGTTTGGACCTACAACAGCTGTAACAGAATTATCAAATTTAACTTTTGTGCGATCACAAAATGATTTGAATCCTGAAATGTCTAAACTTTTTATTTTCATATTAACTCTTTATTAAATTACAAAAAACCGTTATCTGATTTCCTGAATATAACTTTCTTCTTGATGACAATTTATCAGAAATTTTAAAAACTGCAATACTCTTATTGCCATATGTTATCATTGCATTACATGTATGGCACTTTTCCCATAAAGCACTCTTTTTATAAATAATATTAAGTTATATTTCCA
>JAFGVO010000320.1 GCA_016937935.1 Deltaproteobacteria bacterium
TCCGTACCAAACAGTTTTTTAAAACCATAATCGGTAAATAGATTCACATATCTATCTTTTAAAATACGCATATTAACTTTCTCCATACCAAAACAAGACAACTTAACTCTAACCACAAACACAAAAATATCAATTTTAAAGTGTAATAAAGGGATATTCGAAGTAGACCACGAAACGGATCATAAAAACACTCAGTCAACGCAGGGTGTTTTAATGTGTTTAGTAAAAACAAAAAAAAAGGCTCGAAACCTAAATAATTTCGAACCTTTTTTACTTTAGCGGAGACCGGATTTGAACCGATGACCTTCGGGTTATGAGCCCGACGAGCTACCAGACTGCTCCACCCCGCACCAAGTGGAAGTGTATATATGACCTTACTGTTCAAAGGTCAAGATCTGTTTTTATCTTTTTTGATATTTTTTCTTTTAAAGTCCGCATCACCCCGTGGTTTATGGGTTTTAGCCCCAACTTTATTTTCTCTTTTTCTGGAATTTGCAGGTGCTGACTCATATTTGTATTCATTTTTTTTAGATCTGTTTGCAACGGGCTCTTTGTCAAACTCCGAATCATTGTTACTGAAATCTTTATTGGAAATTGCATATTCTTCCATTAAATTTTCAATCTCTTTAGGAGTGAGCTTTCTATATCTGCCAATTGGAAGTGCTTCTATTGTTATCCCCGCAAAAGAGAGTCTTTTCAGTTTACTTATCTGGAGCCCTGTTGCCTCGGCCATACGGCGTATCTGTCTGTTTTTACCCTCTTTTAAAACAACATGAACCCATGTGCCTCCGTCAGACTCATCAACCCTTGCAATGTCAAGAACCGGACGGGTTCTTGTTCCGTCTTCAAGCTCAACACCTGCCCGCCACTGTTCCAAATGTTTTTCTGATACTACACCTCTGAATTTAACCAGATATTTTTTAGGTGCACCTTTTTTGGGATGGGTAAGCGCATTTGCAAGCTCGCCGTCATTTGTCAATAACAGAGCCCCCGAGGTATTGTAATCAAGACGCCCTACAGGATAAAGACGTACACCTTCATCTTTTAATATATCAACAACAGTCTTTCGACCTTCGGGATCTGTAACAGAAGAAATTATTCCCCTTGGTTTATTTAAAACATATACAACCGGTCTGACTTTTAAAAGTGGCTCTCCATTTATTTCAACTCTATTGACCGCAAGGTCCACTTTAGTACCAAGCTCAGTTACAACATTTCCATCTACTGTAACTTTACCCCGTTTAATAATATCTTCACATTTTCGTCTTGAAGCAATACCAGCCTGTGCCATTACCTTTTGAAGCCGCTCTTCCATAACTGTCTTTCTTATAAACTTATTATATGTAAAATTTTTAAAGTGCAGATCTGAATATTATCTGTACAATCTGAATCTATTCGTTAGAAGTGTCTGAATCACTATTGTTGTCACTGCCAGAACTATCAGTTGCGGAATCACTGTCAACGGCTTCGGCTTCGGCTTCTGCATCCTCTGCATCCAGAAGCTCTTTATCCTTGTCCCACTGATCCGCTTTTCCATCACCATTTTCATCTATTCCAATTCTTACCAGCTGACCGTTTTCGTAATACTCCCAGTAATCAATTTTTCCATCCTGAGTTGTATCACCTTCAAGCTTGGTAACTTCTCCATTCTCATAATATCTGACCCTGTCGGCAATTCCGTCAGAATTCTGATCGATTTCCTGTTTAACAACTTTACCTGCCGCATAGTAGGTAACGATATCAATACTTCCATCGAGATCAAGATCCACTTCATCTCTCTTCATTTTACCCTCATCATCAAAGTAGGTAAAAATATCAAGAACACCGTCAAAATTTATATCTGCCTCTTTACAGATAAGAACATCCTCATCTCCAATTTTCTTATAGACTTTGCGTACATCAAAGTTACTGTCCTGATTAAGATCAACAGAAACAACCTTTCCATCTTTCTCATTGCACCGTTCACTCTTTGAAATGTCCCTAAGCTCACCGTTAGCTAATGCATTATCTTTTGCATTTTGTGTCTTTTTGGAATTTTTATCCCCGCAACCGGCAAAGACAAAAAGAGCCAGCAGAGCTAAAGTTAAATTAAATTTTCTATTTTTCATATCCTGTGTCCTTAAAACCTGAAAATATTTTTTTTATAATTATATACAAAAATATGACAAGTAATTACCAGAAAATAATGACTCAATAATGTATAAACTGCAAATTATTATATGAAAAAGGTTAAACAGAAGGGCCAAGTCCCTTTACATCACCCCTTCTGACGCGTGATGAAAGCATACCAAATGAAACAAGCAAATCGCCTTTTTCATCAATACTCTGAACTACCCCTTGACGATTATTTAAAAATCCGCCGGTAACTATTACGGCATCACCAATCTGAATATCAGCCTTTCGCTCATCAGAATAATTAGGCTGTTTAACAGGCTTTTTAGAAGGCTTGTCAGCATTATCAAACGAGCGTTCTCTTCTTTTGCCATTTGATCCCCTGGAACCATCAGGTTGCCTTCTATTATTTTGAGCTCTGTCAGAATTATTATAAGAGGCTGATTTATTATAAGAGGACCTTTTATCATCTGACTTTGCATCTCTGCCAATTTTATCGTTTTCAACTGAAACCTTTTTAACGGGTTCAGGATTAACAACAGGAACAACAGGGGTAGCATCAGCGGTACTTTTATGAAGCTCTTTTTCATCATTATTAATTTTTTTATCACTTGCCCCGCTATTCCATGCAGCTTCAGCAGCAGCTCTTTTTGAAATGGCAAGTGCACGTCTTTTAGCCCGCTCTTTTTCACGCCAGTCCTGCTCTTCAAGCATCTCCTGCTTTTTAGCTTCCTGATTGGCCTGACGTTTCTGAACGCTCTCTTTGAGCATCTCCTGACGCTGATGACGCTGTTCTTCAAGATCCTGATGCTTCAGTTCAATCTCATGCTTTTTTATTGAAACAATTGAATCAAGTGAGAGTGCGTCATTTTCAGGAGACCAGGCAATAAACTTATAAACAGGCAAAAGCTTATCTATAAATTCAACAATGGTAGAACCAAAAGATGCACCTGCCGCATCAGCTTCATTTTTAGAAAATATTTTTCCTAAAAACATGAAGTCCTTTGCAGATTCAAAACTGCGGGCAAATTCATTTACATAACCAGGCTCAAGACCTGCGGTTGAAACAAGATTGTCAGCAATCAGACCAAACTCAAAATCAGAAGGCAGTTTTGAGGCAAGTTCAATAAACTCCTGACTTTTCTGCTGGTTTGAAAAAAGAGCAAGAATGTTTTTTCTATCAACCCAGGCATCATAATGGAGATAGATACCTGCTTTAATTGACTCCTCGTCAACAGATACACCAATAAAAATATGACGGAATAAAGGTGTTGGGTCCTCAAGAGTCTGGGCCAGAGATTTCTCAATATCAATGATATTCTGAAGTTCCTGTCTTGCACTCACGTCCCTTGAAAAAAAGAGCCATTGTTTGTCGACTTTTTTCTTATTCCAAAGTGACGGAAACTCATCGGAGAGATGACTGACAAGATTCAGACCATTTTCATCGAGAACTTTAACAATGCTTTTGCCAATCAGGTCAAGCTTCTCTTTTACAGCACGACGCTGCAAAGTATACATATTACTGCTCCATTTAGATGAAGCATATGCATCAAAATCTGCCGTTGAAAATAGTACGGATTCCAGGGTCATTTTATCACTCAAAATAATTCAGGCCGCAAATTGGACCTGACAATAAAGTTAATCAAACAGATATTAAAAATACTATCTACTTGGCTTTTTTAGTAGTATTTTTTGGAACAGGGGCAGCTTTAGTATCTTTCTGCCTTATTGTTTCCACATGAGCTTTAGCCGCATCAATTGATTTAATACGGTTGCGAGCCTTTTTAACATTTGCTTTCAAGCTTCTGTAAATTGCATTTTTGCCGGACTGTTTATCATCAAGGCCCTGCTCTTTTAAAGATGCTGCAAATGTTTCAAATTCTTTTTTAGCAGCATCAAACTGCTGTTCTTTAATTTCTCTATCTTTTGATGCCATAATAAACTCCTGTTGTATGACTTTCTTTTCTTATCACCCTTAATTAAAAAAGTGGGAAACTTCAGGTTGGGCACCATCTCACAACATTACAATGAGTGCAACCTTTTACTTAACAGATTTTTGTTATTTATATTAAATATCAGGCCAGAACTTTCTTAATCTGCTCAAGAGCCCAGTCCAACTCATCTTTTTTAATAATGAGAGGAGGAGCAAACCTGATTGTCATCTCATGTGTTTCTTTGCATAAAAGCCCGAAACCTTTGAGTTTTTCACAAAATGGACGAGCCGGGCCGGCTTCACTTGTAAGCTCAACCCCAATAAAGAGACCTTTTCCTCTAATTTCTTTAACATATGGAGAATTTATCTTTATTAGTTCATCCATAAAGTATTTTCCAAGTTCTGCGCTCCGCTCAGGGAGTTTTTCTTCGACAATAACTTCAAGGGCAGCTGTTGCAACAGCTGCGGCAAGTGGAGAACCGCCAAAAGTTGAACCATGCTCACCTGGCTTGAAAACTCCCAGAATTTCACGGTTGGAGGCAACTGCAGATACTGGAAGCATTCCACCGGAAAGGGCTTTTCCCATACAGAAAACATCGGGTTTTACACCCTCGTGCTCAATGCAGAACATTTTACCTGTACGTCCAAAACCTGTCTGAATTTCGTCAGCAACAAGAAGTACATTGTTTTTTGTACAAAGTTCACGGCACTCTTTAAGGTACCCGTCAGGAGGAACAACAACACCGGCCTCACCCTGAATTGGCTCAACCATAAATGCACATGTATTTGGAGTAATTGCAGCTTCGAGAGCTTTTGCATCTCCATAGGGAATAATTTTAAACCCCGGTGTAAACGGACCAAAACCTTTTTTGTAATCCTCTTCAGAAGAGAAACTTACAATAGTTGTTGTACGTCCGTGAAAATTGTCTTTACAAACAATAATTTCGGCCTGATTTTCTGGAATACCCTTGATTGTATAACCCCATTTACGAACAGCTTTAATTGCTGTTTCAACAGCCTCGGCTCCAGAATTCATGGGAAGAACCATCTCCATGCCTGTAGCTTCGGAAATTGCTTTGTACATATTTCCAAGCTTGTCATTTTGAAACGCACGGCTTGTAAGAGTTACAAGATCGGCCTGATCTTTTAAAGCTTTTACAATCTTTGGATGACGGTGCCCCTGATTAAGAGCAGAATACGCACTAAGCATATCCATATATTTATTTCCCTCCGCATCCCATGCCCAGCAACCCTCTGCTTTTGCAAATACAACCGGGAGCGGATGATAGTTATGTGCGCCATATTTCTCAGTTAATTCAATAATTTCTTTGCTGCTGGCCATTTTATGACTCCTTATTTAAAATTTATAATTCCCTGCATAATCAAGCGTAATAAACTTGAAAAAAAGAGTGTCAAACATACTATTCAATAAAAATGCGTCAACAGTAAACAGTATGAGTAAATGATGACAAATAATCATCAAAAATCAAAAATAATGAGTTTAACCCCCTTGACCGGATTGATGACGTGATTAATTTGATAATGTGAACAACTCTTGGAAGTTGATTTTTAAGGAGATTTTGCGCTTAAGGAGATTTTAACGATGACATCTGCAACAACATATTCACTTGCGACCACAACCGAACTTGACAGCTACCTGGCAAAGATTCGACAATATCCCCTTCTTTCCCGTGAAGAGGAGGTCTATTACGCAAAAAAATGGCGTGATGAAGGTGATGTAAATGCAGCCCATACTCTTGTAACTTCAAATCTGAGGTTTGTTGTTAAAATTGCAAAAGAGTACAAAGGTTACGGAGCCCCCATACTTGATCTCATTCAGGAAGGAAGTGTGGGACTCATGCAGGCAGTTAAACGATTTGATCCGGACAAAGGTTATAAACTCATATCCTACGCTGTATTCTGGATTAAGTCTTATATTCACAATTTTCTTATGGCAACCAGCAAAATGGTTAAAATTGGAACATCAAGAGCACACAGAAAACTCTTTTTTAAACTTCGCTCTTTTAACGCGGCTCAAAATGCACAGAGTGATTTAAGCGAAAGCGAGCTAATTGATATTGCATCTGAACAGTTCAACTCCTCAAAAGATGATATTATTGAGATGAATAACCATCTTTCATATAAAGATTCCTCCCTCGATGCTCCCGTGGGTGAAAGCAGCCTGGCTCTGGTTGATCTGATGCCTTCAACTGTTAACAGTCAGGAGGAGCAGCTGTCATCAATTGAAGAGAGTGCAAACCTCCAGGCAACAGTACTCGAAGCAATGGAATCTCTTAACGAGAGAGAGAGATACATTATTCAATCAAGATATATGAGTGACAGCCCCATGCAGTTAAAAGAAATTGGAAATGAACTTGGTGTGTCCAAACAGAGAGTCGCCCAGATTGAAAAAATCGCTCTGGAAAAATTGAGAAACCACCTCAAACCTGCCGCCTGATTTTTAAATAATTTTTACTCTGAAACCGGGAAGGATAATAATGCACCTGACACTATCAACACCTGCTCTTCTTTTTTCTGCAATTTCACTGCTTTTGCTGGCATATACAAATCGTTTTTTAGCCATCGCACAACTTGTCCGGACACTTCACAGCAGTCATAAAGCCAGCCCCAGCAAATTGTTAATCGGTCAAATAAAAAACCTTCGCACACGCATTAACCTGATAAGAAATATGCAAATCAACGGCATAACCAGCCTTTTACTCTGTGTGGTCTGCATGTTTCTGCTTTATGTTAATTGGATAAAACCTGCAGAAATAGTATTTGGAGTTGCTTTAATATTGCTGATAATATCTCTGGCACTGTCCGTAAGAGAGATTCAAATTTCCGTAAAAGCCCTGAATCTGCACTTGAGCGATATTGAAGAGTAGCATCTTAATTTTTTACCATTCCCGGCCCGCCCCAAGAGATGTTGTAAAACCGTGAAATCCCCCGATAGGGTGATTATCTGACATTGCTATCAACCCTCGCATCCAGCCTCCGGTCAGAGTCAGACGGAAACCGGAATATTCTCCAAAAAGCAACCAGAGGGCAGTATGGACCCCAAGCATCATATTTTTTTGTTTAGTGGCTGTATAATAGTCATTTGCGACTCCATTGGCGATAACAAAACCAAAATCTGAAAGAATATCCCAGCCTGCAGATAGACGCCTCTTTATATGCAATATATTGGCTCCCATTATTAACGTGTTTGATGTTAACAAAACTTTGCCTCCACTATCCTTAAGAGAGGTGAAGTTTAAATTCCAACCGGTAATAAATCTTTTTATTCTAAATGAAATTTCAAGTTCCAAAGCAATAGTTGGTTGTTCAATATACAATTTTGCACCGGCACCTGTATAAAAAGAGAACCATTGATACCGTTTTGTTTTCCATTGCAACTTCCCAACAGGTTCAATTGTTACAAAGGGTACAGGCGGTATCTCTTTTTCTTTTTGAACCGGCTCCGGTTTAACGGTTTCATCACGAATATCTGTCTGATTATTTTTAGTAAATTTATCCAATATAATATCGGCGATCATTAAACCAAGTACACGAATCCTGTCATCTATTAATGTATCATCAAGTTCAATCAGTCTGAGTTCCTTTTTACCATTTGAAGTTATATACAATGCAACTTTATCTTCGGTGCAGGCTGTAATTTCAATCTGCACCTGTTCTCTTTGCTCTCCTGACAGGGTGGTCAATTCAACCTGAATTGCCTCGTCTAAAACAGACCCGTTAAGCCATTTGGCATTACAATCGTTTACGGTGACTTTTGACATTACATTGGAGGATACCAGGGCAACCAGGATAAAGGAGTATATTTTAATATTAAGGTTTTTTATCATTATTAACTATTTGCAAAATACGCTGCCGATACCTTCCCTCCGGATATTTAATTAAATACTCTTGTGCTGCAATCAAAGATTTTTGTCTATCATGTTTTGCATATGCAATAGCTTTTTTAGCCATGGCACTCTCTGCCATTCCTGCGGGAATGCCTAACATTATGGCCTTTTGATACATTTGAGCCGCATCTCCGGGTCGATTGAATTGTTCAAAATACAACCTGGCAAGTGTGTATGCCGCAAGTCCGGCTTTTGAGTCATCTGAGAAATCAGATATAATTGTTTGCAAAGGCAAAACCGCATCCTGGGGATGACCGCCAAGTCTTGCAATATCCGAAAGCATAAAAAGTTCAGAAGGAACTTTGGAATTTTGGGATAAAGTCTTTAAGCCTTCTTCGCCCAATTGATCATAAGCCTCTTTATATTCACCTGATTGAACATAATCTCTCCAAAGAGTCTTTTCATGTTTTTTATTCATCTCAATCTTTTTCAGTGAAGCCTTTTTAGGTTTCTTCACCAATTTCGCCAATGCACTTTTTGCAGCTGTTCCAGTTGACTTTTTTTGCATATCTACCCGTAAAACATCACCGGCGTTCAGACGTTGTACACCATCTGTTACCAGTTGACTTTTTACAAGTACAGCACCCCGCAATACTTGTACATCAATGCTGTTTTTACGCCTGAAAATTGAAAACTTTGTACCGACAACTTCCACTTGAAGTTCACCGCAATCTATTATCCATTTTCTAGGACCACCTGGAGTTATATTAAAATCAACACGCCCCGTACGAAGTGAAAACCGCATAGAGGTTGCAGAGTTATCAAGCACTTCAAGAAGAGCGCCTTTTTTAATTTTCAAATTGGAGTCATCAGAAAAATCTACATTCACATCACTGGACGCTGCATATTTTGCGGGAAGACTCTCCCCGTCTGAAATTAAAAGCGGCCCGGCTTTTTTGTTCCACATAATAACAGAACTAATCCCCACGAATAACAGAATGAGAACAGACGCCATCAATATTCTCATGTTTCTGATCTTTCCAGCATAGATAACAACAGGATCTCTACGGACTTCAATTTCCTGCCACAACTTATTCTTGCGAGCTTCGGGCAAAGGTCCGCTTAATGCCTGTTTAATGGAGTTACTATCAATCATGTAAACCTCCCTGCTCCACATAATTTTGTAAATATTCAGATGCCGCTGATATTCGCCTTTTGACCGTTGCAAGGGATACCCCGGTTATAGAAGCAATCTCTGTGAGCTGATAACCTTCAAGATGTTTTAATATCCAACACGTTCTGTGTGTCAATTTCATCTTATCAAAAGCTCTGTCCAGCATGGCTATTTCTGCAAGAGTCTCCTGAGTTGCTTCGACTCTTACCTGATCAATCAGCTTTTCGTCATCAATTGACGATGCGCGGCTAAAAAATTTAACCCAGCTGCGTTTTCTAAATCGTGCATGAGAACGGTGTACCACAATTTGTATGAGCCATGGTTTTAATTTTGACGGGTCATTTAAATGTTTTAAATCCCTAAATGCCTGTACAAACGTATCTTGCACAACATCATCAACTTCAGCATGTTGACGGAGCAATTTGGCAGCAACAGATGATACCTGGTTAACATATTTATGAAATATTGCCTCTTCTGACCAGCTGTCCCCCGCAAGTGCACGCTCAACCAGCTCCCCATCATCAAGGTGCCTGTTGTTATAAATGGACGTAACAAATGTTTTTGTAGTATTCATCTTAAGTATTAAGGAACACTATTACCCTAAAACGGCTCAATAAAAATAAAAAATAAAAAAATGAGCCTTTTTTACAAAAAGTAACTCCTAAGAAATCAGACACCGGATAAGAGTTAAACAGGGAGCCGTCACAGGAAGAAAAATTAAATGAGTATTAAGTTTAAATTTATTATCTTGCCCTTTCTAATTACATTAAGTTCATGTGATATGATGGATGATGGTGTTAAGAAGGAGTGCCTGACTCAAATATCATACGAAGGCGGGGGCACAGATTTCACAGATTTCATGAGTAGTGATAGTTATATGGATACTGCCAGTGATATGAATACCAATATGGATACTTCTGAAACAGATAGTGATAATGCGGATTCTGATTATAGAGATACTGGCACTATGCTTATTTTAGATGACTGCTATACAGCATTTGGAGCGTTAATTTCCGGGGATGCGGTTGTTGATCAAATGTGCTCATTCCCTGATACGTGCGGTGATTCCACAAAGACGATATCGTGCATTGATGGATTGTTAAAATCTTCTGATACCGCAGCAAATGACAGTGATTCAATGAGTAAATAGTTAGAAAAAATATTGTCAGCAATATCCCTCCTAAAGCCGATGAACTCATCAGGTTATATGGAGAGCTATATAAAACAGGTGCCCCTAAATGGTGCCCTTTACAAAAGTGAGGAAATATTATGAAAACAAAAAAACTGTTACTTGCCCTGATGGCTCTTTGGATGATCTCCTGTACAAAATCAGATAAAGACAGTAATGAAGATGGCAATTGTTACTGGTCTGATACCTCCTGTGGTTACGCTGACGCTGACAGTGATATGTATAGTGATTATCATGATTTTGATACTTCCCTCAGAGGGGATACCGAGGGCGAAAGTATTGATACAGGGCCTGATAATTATGATACTGAATATAAAGACATATACGGCGAGGGCACTGACAGTTATGGAGAGGATGTGCCGGTTCTGGATAACTGTCTGTACGCGCTTGGAGCATGGGTTTCCGGTGCGGCCTATCCGGGAACAACATGTACATTTAATAATGGTTGCGGCAGCGTGGAAAAATCAGTCTGGTGTATAAATGGTCAGTTGGCAGTATCGTGCAGCCTTTCAAACGGATGTGCGGGAACTATTGAGGATACGGATAGCGGAGATGAAATTGACACCGACGGTGTAATGGATTCTGAATACCAGGAAGACACAGACACCATATGTGACTGCTGTAATTAAAAACAGACCAAAATAAAAACCGGTTTCAATCAAAATCTCTTTTCACCTAATAATGCCTATTTACCCAAACAAACAGAAAAAATTGTCATTAAATTACGATATGCTATATTTTAATTTAAATGATAAACAAACATTTTTCTCAGATACTTGTTAAACTGTTTTTTTTAATCTTTATTATAAGCTGCGGCAATAATAATGATGCACCCTCTAAAATTCCGGATAAGGTTTTAAATAATCAGAACCTGCCAAATAAGAAACGGATACTTTATGTTGACTCCTACGATGAAACATATCCATGGGTGCAGGGAATAACAAGAGGAATACAAGGTGTACTTAACGGGCAGCAGAAAAACTGGAACAAAAACGAAATAAAAAAGTATGATATTGAGCTAAAAATAATTCATCTTGACTCAAAACGAAATCAATCACCTGAATTTATAGGGAAGGCGGCTCAAAATGCCAAAAACCTTATAGACGAATGGAAACCGGATGTTGTAATTGCCAGTGATGATAATGCGTCAAAATATCTAATAGTCCCATTTTTTAAAAACTCCAGTATCCCCTTTGTCTTTTGCGGCATTAACTGGGATGCCTCGGAATATGGTTTTCCCTTTAAGAATGTAACAGGTATGATAGAGGTACAGTTAATAGAGAGAATAATTGAAGAACTCAAAAATTACGGTAAAGGTAAAAAAATAGGATTTATTAAAGGAGATTCCCTCTCCTCTCGAAAAGAGGGAGAACAATTTGAAAAATATCTAAATAAAAAAATAAATAAAAAATTCGTAAATAATTTTGCTGACTGGAAAAGGGAATATATCGAAATACAAAATGAGGTGGATATTTTACTGGTTGGCAACCTTGACGGAATCCCTGGCTGGGATCAAAATGCCGA
>JAFGVO010000321.1 GCA_016937935.1 Deltaproteobacteria bacterium
ATCAAGACACCAAAAGTGTTTTTTAAAGCGCACATCAGGCGGATTAGCCTGCAACGCAATTAGCTCCCTTTATATAATAATTGACAGGCTATCCAATATTAACCCGACCACCATATTATACAAAAAAGTTACGACGTTTGTAATAATTATTTAAATAAATACGCAAAATTAAACTGTTATTGCTTAATCGTCCCAATCAGTCTTAACATCCCGTCAAGAATTGTATATGGATTGGGGGGACAGCCGGGAATAAAGAGATCCACAGGCAGCAAATCTGAAGCCCCATTTAAAGTTTCTGTTGAATCCTGATATATGCCTCCCGAAACAGCACAGGCTCCGACAGCAATAACCACTTTGGGTTTTGGGATGGCATCATAGGTTTTTCTGACCGCCAGTTCCATATTTTTAGAAACAGGACCTGTAATCAAAATTCCGTCAGCATGTCTTGGAGATGCAACATAACGAATTCCAAATCGGGACAAGTCAAAATTCAGAGTATTTAAAACATTCACATCAGCTTCACATGCACCGCAGCCTCCTGCTGATACAACTCTTAAATTAAAAGATTTCTTAAAAAGACCAAGACGTTCTGCCTCAAGGGCTTTAGCTTTTACAAATTCCCTGTTTCCAAAAATCAGAAGGTCCTCTTTAGTATTGGCAGAAAGTGAGAAGTCGTCAGTAAATGAAATAGCATCATTTGGACATGCATCTTTGCAATTGTTACAAAAAATACATTTGCCAATATCTATTCCAACTGACTTATCTGATACAAACAGTGCATTTACACTGCAACTCTCTATGCATTTCTTACACAAATCACACCGGGTATCGTCTATTTTGGGCAACCCTTTAAATCGTTTTGATAATTCAGGAAGTTTTAAAGGGAATTTATGGGTTCGATACCCCTGGGAAATTCTTGTTTTTACAATATTAAACATATATCAATCTCGTTCATTAAGTATCAGGTCAATTACAGATCATGTCCGCAATATGAAAGATTAAAACTTTTATTACATATGGGGAAATCAGATATCTGCTGATTTTTCAATGCCCGGGCCAACCCCTGCCAGTTATAAAAAGAGGCATCATAAAGTTTATAGTTTTTAAAATTTCCATCACTGTCTGTCATAGCAGCATGACATACTTCACCTCTCCACCCTTCAACCATTGAGACAGAAATCATATTTTTATTAAGAGTTGCTCCATCCTTAAAATTTAGTTTTAAAGGTTTATACTCTAAATTCTTAAGGCGTTTTAAAAGTTCAAGTATAAATTTAACCGAGTACTGTACTTCAATCCATCTTATAAAGGCCCTGCCAAGCACAGATCCGCTATCATAAGACGAAACAGGTATATGAAAAAAATTGTAATACCCAAAAGGGAAATCCAGTCGCACATCTCTTATGATTCCTGCTGATCTTGCAGGAGGTCCAACCAGACCAAGTTTACGGGTATCTGACTGACTGATAATTCCAATGGACTCAAAACGCGCAATTATTGTGGGGTTATCAAACATCAATTTTGAAGCATCTAGATATTCCTGAAGAAACTTGCTCACTTTAACTCCAATTTCATCATTTAATTTATCATCTACAGGATATCCGATTCCACCTGGCACTACCAGCCCTCTGCCAAAACGGTTGCCACATATTAATGCTGTAATATTTAAAACATCACCGCGAATTCTCCCGCAAAATGACTGGGTTGGCAAAAAGCCCACATCTCCTGCAAGAGCACCTGTGTCGCCGATATGGCTTGCACATCGTTCAAGTTCGAGCCCAATGGCTCTGACAATATTATCATATGGAGAAACAGTTGTACCTGTTAAAGATTCCAGGATCTGAGAATAGGCCGCAGTATGAGCAACAGTTGAATCCCCCGAAGCTGTCTCAATCATAAAGCGGGACAAATCTGAAGGTTTGCCCAATAACTTTTTTTCAATACCCCGGTGCTGATATCCAAGAGATATTTCCAGATTATAAACAGTCTCTCCGTGACATTGAAATCTAAAATGTCCCGGCTCAATAACTCCCGCATGAACAGGCCCCACGCCAACTTCATGAATCTCTTTGCCATCCATTTTAAAAAAAGGCATCTCGCCAATTTTAAATTTTCCATCCCCTGGAAAGCGAACCGGATTAAGACAGGGATGATTAAGTGGCTCAACTCCTGTGCTTTCAAATATTTCTCTTTCAAAAAGATGTGCAGATTCAACATCAGGGGTAATTGATTCAAAACTGGAGTCTGCAATCTCACCACATACTATTTCGATTAAACCTGTTTCCCTGTTTGAGCATACAGCATAAAGATTTTGTTTTTCTCTATCTGCAAAATAGGCGGATAAAAAATATTCTGACCCAATCATATTTTTTACTTTATCAGAAAAATCAGTTGGAGACAGAACAGTTAAATTATCAAGAGATATGGAATTTCCATTTTTTATAACATTTTTATTAATGCTCATAATGTTACACCATTTTCGATTATTAAAGCGGCACTTTTCAGCATATTCTCAAAAGGTGTCGGTATCCACAAACCTAACAAAAGCAGAATTGCTATAAAAATAACAACAATAAATTTGTCTGCCATATTAATTTTAAACTTTTTAATTTCAGGTAAAGAGCCCGAGCCAAAAGATACCTGAAGCACATTTTTTAAAATACTTATAAAAATTACAAGAGTTGAGAAAACAACTATTCCAAAAACAATATAGCTCCCACTAAAAAAAGCCTCTTTAACAAGAAGAAATTCACTTAAAAATATTGAAAATGGAGCCACGCCAATTAACACAAACATAGAGATTAGAAAGGATGCCCCCCAGACAGGAATTTTTGAAACTGCACCGGCAATCTTTCTCATATCTTTTGTCTCATAGTGTTCAACCAGATGACCTGCAGAAAAGAAAGCCAGAACCTTTGAAATCGAGTGATTTGCAATATGCAAAAGGGCAACAACTGTTCCAAAACCTCCAATAGCAATACCTATAGCAATAATACCAATATGCTCCACGCTGCAATAGGCCAGGAGTCGTTTAATATCATTTTGTATGGGAATAAAAATAACTGCAAATACAAGAGAGAGAATACCAAGAACCAGTAATATTGAGTGGGCCTGCCCGCTATGCCCCGTTGCGAGCTCGGTTATTGACAGATATCTCATTATACCAAACAGGGCAACATTCAGCATGATACCTGAAAACACCGCAGAAACCGGGGTAGGCGCCTGACTGTGAGCATCAGGAAGCCATGTATGCATTGGTGCAAGTCCTGCTTTTGTACCCATTCCTGCAACTATAAAAATAAAAGCAAGGAGCATTATTTTGGGATTTATCTCACTTGAATGTTTTACAAGTTCCGTAAACAGAAACAGTGAACTCTGACTGTCATTTTGAGTTGCCGCAACAGTTAAAATAGTACCGATAAATCCAAAAGCGATTCCAACCGAACAGATCATCAGGTATTTCCACATGGCTTCTATTGAAAAGGAGTTTGCCGGCTGAATAATTAAAAATGCGGAAGTTAGAGTAGTCGCCTCAAGAGCAACCCACATAAGACCGATGTTATTTGCAACGAGAACTACAATCAGGAGAAACTGAAAATTCAGCCACAAAGCCAAATAACGTCTTAAAAATTTTAGTTCAAAGTCCCCATGTTTTTTTATATGTGATTTGTAATATCCAATTGAATATACTGATGCCGCCAGAAAAATAATATTGACCAGAAATATATGATAGGCCGCCAGCGGATCAAGAACGATATTGCTGTAGAGAGTTAGAAATGTTCCGTTTAAAAAAACTTCGATAAAAACAGGGATAAATAATAAAAATATCAGTGCTGATATATACGCCGGTATTTTAAGCAGAACAGCTGATTTTTGAGATGAAAACAGAGTTCCGGCTCCAATAGCAAATAACACCGGAATGGCTGTCAGGATTATATTTACAGTACTCATTGTTTAAGCCTCTCCAATGAATCACTGCTATAGGTCTCATGTTCTGCATATATCTGATGCATGGCGGTTGTCATAATTATTACACCCATAAAAACATCAAGCATCACACCGATTTCAACAAAGAAGGGTTGAGAAACAGCAACTGATAAAGCGAGGAGAAATCCTGCATTTTCAAGCACCAGATAACCAATAAGCTGACTTAATACATTTTTTCTGGCGATGATCATGTAAATGCCAATTAGTGCTGTGGC
>JAFGVO010000322.1 GCA_016937935.1 Deltaproteobacteria bacterium
AAAAGGGAACTCCCCACTCAGAAACTCGGATTGCAAAACTAAATTACACCATAATTGAACTTTTATAATTTCAAAATATAGTTCCCAGGCAGATAAGCAGTAAAAACTATGAGCATAAACATCAAATCAGGCCAGTGTACAGATATCAATCAGGCTCTAAAATTGGAATGGCTTGATACTAATGGTATTGGCGGTTATTCGTCAAGCACTGTTACCGGATGTAATACCCGTAAATATCATGGGCTTCTGGTATCCAGGCTCAATAATCCTCCTGGAAAATTTGTGCTACTTTCAAAATATGAAGAATCCCTCTTTGCAGATAACAAAGAGACCTATCTCAGTACAAATATTTATTCGGGAGGCTCACTATCAAATCAGGGGAACCGTTTTATTACAGGGTTTAAACAGGACAAAAATCCAGTTGCTCAATTTAAAACCAGCCATGTAAGCCTCACAAAAAAAGTGGCAATGATACAGGGTCAGGATACAGTAATTACAAGCTACTATTGCACAAAAAACAGTAACCAATCTAAACTTGTAATAAGGCCCCTTCTTGCTTATAGAGATTTCCATTCACTGGCTAAAGAAAATGTGGACCTTCAGGTAAGAACATTTCCGGCAAAAAACGGATTTAAAATATCACCATATAACGGTATGCCGGATCTGTTTATTCAGACAACAGGAAAATTTAAATTTTATTCTGCCCCCAACTGGTATAAAAATTTCAACTATTTAAACGAGTTTGATCGAGGCTTTGATTATGTTGAAGATCTCTTCTGTCCCGGAATCTTTGAAATTGAATTAAAAAAAGATGATGAGATATTATTAAGTGCATCTACAGTAGAACAGGACAATATCAGTCATACTTTCAATATTGAGCAGGCCTCTCGAAGCCTCTTTTTTAAAGGTTTAAGGGGAACTCAACTGCAAAAGAGCCTCAAATGGTCTGCAAGCCAATTTTTATCTTCAGATAATTATGGGCAAAAAGCTGTTACCGCAGGATTTCACTGGTTTTTAGAATGGGGCCGTGATGCGATGATCGCCCTGCCCGGCCTGATGCAGGATAATAAAAATTATGATGACTATTTAAATGTTCTAAAATCTTTTGCGAAAAACATCCATAAAGGAGTTATTCCAAATTTTCTTGGTATTAAAAAAGAACAGAATGCCTATAATTCAGTTGATGCAGGACTATGGTTTGCTCATGCTGTTCAAAACTTTTTATACACTTATAAAGACTACAAAGCACTTAAAGATGCTGGCATCATTGACGCTCTAAATGAGATATTTACCAGCTACTCAGAAGGTACAATCAACAATATACATATGCTTGATAATGGACTTCTTTATGCTGGAGATATAAATAGTCAGCTTACCTGGATGGACGCCAACAGTAATGGAATTCCTGTTACTCCACGTCATGGGTGCGCAGTTGAGATTAATGCCCTCTGGTATAATTTTGTCTCTTTTATGGATGAACTTTCAAAATATGAATCTCATGAATACAGCTTTAAAGCAAATGAACTCACTTCACTTATAAAAGATTCATTTGTAAGAAAATTCTGGGTTGATGAACTCAATTGCCTTGCAGATCTTTACAGGGATGATTTTATAGATAAAAGCATTAGACCTAATCAGATTTTTGCGGCTTCACTTCCTTATACTCCACTTGATGACTTCAGAGCGTCACTGGTTGTAAAAAAAGTAAAAGAAAAACTCTATACACCTCTAGGTCTGCGATCTCTTTCGATGGATAATCCTCATTTTGTTCCAGAATACAGTGGAGACAGCAATAATCGTGACAGTGCATATCATAATGGAACTGTATGGCCCTGGTTGATTGGACACTTTGCAGAAGCAATGATAAAGTACTCCAATTTTTCTAAGAATGAACAGTTATCAATCTTGGAAGAGATAACTGAAGCGTTTAAAAAACATATACAAAATGACGGTATCGGTACTGTCAGTGAAATATTTAACGGAGAAACCCCTGGAAACGGCAAAGGTTGTATCAGTCAGGCATGGAGTGTCGCAGAAGTTTTAAGGGTTTTTAAATTCTATATTCAGCAAAAAGAAGAGATTAATAAATCTCAAAAGGGGAGTAAGAAGAAATGAATATACTAATGTACGGATGGGAATTCCCGCCACACATCAGTGGAGGATTAGGTGTTGCATGCCACGGTCTTACAAAAGCCATGGTCAAGCATAATAAATTGAACGTTCACTTTGTGTTGCCTAAACTTAAACAGCAGGAAGGCCTGAAAAGTCACGTCAATCTAATTGATATTGGACAGTTTCCCCTTTACACATCTCTTAAGGGAACAAAAGAGTTCATACTCAAACAGATTGATGATATTTCCGCACACATAAATATTCATGAAATTTCATCACCTCTTTCTCCATATATAACTGAAGAGCAATACGCTGAGGAGATTAAACGTCTTCAGCATCTTGAGATGATTGCAGCCCATGCTCCTGATGCATTCAGCCCTACAGCTCACAACCTTACCCTTTCGGGTGAATACGGCCCAAATCTTATGTCCGAGGTTATGCGATTTGCAGCTGCTGCGGGAAGTGTTGCAAAAAATGTTAAGCATGATGTCATTCATGTGCATGACTGGCTTACAATGCTTGCGGGAATTGAAGCTAAACGTATAAGCGGAAAACCTCTTGTTGTCCATGCTCATGCACTTGAGTTTGACAGGAGCGGTGACAATATCAATCAGTCAGTTTATGATATTGAAAGATATGGATTTGAAAATGCAGATGCTGTAATTGCCGTAAGCTATCTAACAAGGAAAATCATCATTGAAAAATATGGAATTGCACCTGAAAAAGTATTTGTTGTTCACAATGCTGTTTCAAAAGACACATATCACAATATACCAGTGACAAGAGGTCAGAGCGGTGAAAAAGTTGTTCTGTTTTTAGGAAGGATTACTTTTCAAAAAGGACCTGACTACTTTGTTGAAGCAGCAGCAAAAGTTTTAAATCATATACCCAATGTCCGCTTTGTAATGGCCGGCAGCGGTGACATGGCTCCAAGAATGATTGAGCGCATAGCACAGCTGAGACTTGGACGAAAATTTCACTTCACAGGATTTTTAAAAGGTCCCGAAGTTGAGCAGATGTACAAAGAGAGCGACCTCTATGTAATGCCAAGTGTATCAGAACCATTTGGTATTTCACCACTTGAAGCCATGCGTTATGATGTTCCGGTTATTATCTCTAAAACATCAGGGGTGTCTGAAGTTTTAGATAGTGCTTTAAAAGTTGATTTCTGGGATACTGATGAACTGGCATCAAAAATAATCTCTGTTTTAAAACATGAGCCTTTAAAAAATGAACTTCTTACACAAGGATCAGCGGAACTAAGAAAATTCCAATGGGAAAACGCATCTGATCACATTTTAAATATCTACAAGTCACTTCTCGGATGATTGGTAATAAAAGGAATAAATTATGATAAATATTTCATTCTACTTTCAGGTTCATCAGCCAAACAGATTAAAAAAATACTCCTATTTCCATATTGGAAAAGACCATTTCTATGAGGATGAGGAGAAAAATAGCGCAATCATGAACAAGGTTGCGGACAAATGTTACCTTCCGACCAATCATTTAATGCTTAAACTCATAGATCGCTTTGGGGAAGCTTTTAAAATTTCATACTCAATTTCAGGAACTGCAATTGAACAAATGAAAAAATTCAACCCCCAGACACTTGATACATTTAAAGCTCTTGCTGATACAGGTTGTGTGGAATTTATTGATGAAACTTACAACCACAGTCTTTCGTTTATATATTCCAGAGACGAATTTGTAAGGCAGGTTGAAAGACATAGTGAGCTAATACAAAAAGAGTTTGGACAAAAACCCACGACATTTAGAAACACAGAGCTCATTTACAACAATGACGTTGCTGCAACAGTCGAAAAAATGGGATATAAAACTATCCTTGCTGAAGGTGCGGATCATGTATTGGGATGGAGAAGCCCCAATTTTCTATATCAGCCCCAATCATGTAACAAATTGAATCTGATGCTTAAAAATTACAAACTCTCTGATGACATTGCATTTAGATTCTCCAACAAAGGCTGGGAAGAATACCCTCTTTCCGCTGAAAAATTTGCAAAATGGTGTCATGCTGTTGCAGGCAACGGAGAAACCATAAATCTTTTTATGGACTATGAAACATTTGGCGAACACCAATGGGAAGACTCGGGAATATTCAACTTTCTGGAGCATCTTCCCGAAGCAATTTTAAAACACCCTGATTTCAGGTTTGCAACACCTGCTGAAGTTTCAGCTTCACTATCACCTGTTGCCAAACTTGATGTTCCTCACTTTGTTTCCTGGGCAGATATTGAAAGAGATCTTTCTGCCTGGAAGGGTAACCATCTTCAGGATGACTCCCTTGAAGCTGTGTTTGCTCTTGAACAGAGAGTAATGGCCACCGGGAACATGGATCTCATTAATACATGGCGCGCACTTCAGACGTCAGATCACTTCTACTATATGTGTACCAAGTGGTTTCAGGATGGAGATGTACATAAATATTTTAACCCCTATAGCAGCCCTTACGACGCATACATAAACTATCAAAATGTTCTAGCTGATTTTGAAACAACAATTAAATAATGTAACTCTGATAACTGCTAAGCTCTAACGTTTTAAGGAGAAGAAAAAAATGAAGTACCTTTTTGAAGTAAGTTGGGAAGTATGTAATATGGTTGGTGGTATCCATACTGTATTACGATCCAAAACAGACGTAACTGTCTCTGATTTTAAAGATAACTATTTTCTCATTGGCCCGATGCTGGATAATAATAGTAATTTTGAAGAGTCAGATGATGAAGTTTATAAAAAAATAAGACCTGCGCTTCAGAAAAAAGGCCTCAATTGTAAATTGGGACGATGGACTATTGAAGGAAACCCAAGAGTTATTCTTGTTGATTTTAAAGATAAATACGACTCAGGAAAAATTTTGTATCAATACTGGCAGAAATTTGGAGTTAATTCCATTGATGCAAAATGGGATTATATTGAGCCCGTAGTCTTTTCAACAGCCTGCGGAGAAGTTATTGAAACAATTCATGACACTCTTTTAACAGAGAATGATACAGCTATTGCTCAATTTCATGAGTGGATGAGCGGAGGTGGTCTATTACATTTAAAGAAGACATCTCCTGAAATTGGAACTATTTTTACAACTCATGCAACTGTTTTAGGTCGCGCAATGTCAGGTGCCGGAGTAAATATTTATTCAGATGACACAATTATAAATCCTGAAGAAGAAGCCGAAAAATATGGAGTCCCAGCTAAAGCTTCACTTGAGACAATCTGTGCAAGAGAAGCAGATATTTTTACAACTGTGAGTAATGTTACTGCGGATGAATCACTTAAAATATTAAATAAACGCCCCCATTACTGCGTATTCAACGGTATCAACACTAAAGAGATTGGTACACTTGCTGATGTTAGAAAAAAATCAAAAAAAGTTCGGAAAAAAACTCTCCAGACAGCATCTGCTTTTCTTGGAACTGAACTGCCAGATAATACCAGACTGTGGGCAACATCAGGTCGTTATGAATTTCACAACAAGGGCTTTGATCTATTTTTAGAAAGCCTTGCAAAACTTAATAACTCTTTACAAGATGATTCAACCTCACCCACAGTCGTTGCCTGGTTTTTAATTGCCTCAGGCAATGATGGAATTAAACAGGATTTTCTCAACAGACTTAATGGTGAAAACTCCTCAAATGAGATGGGAATCCTTACCCACAACATTCAAAACGAATATGAAAATGAAATTGTAAGCAGTTGCCGCAGACTTGGACTTGATAATTCTGAATCATCAAAAGTTAAAATAATTTTCAGTCCGACATATCTTTCTGCAGATGACCAGTTTTTAAACATGAATTATAATGATGCAATTTCATCTTTTGATCTGACTGTTTTTCCCTCAAATTATGAACCATGGGGATACACCCCATTAGAAAGTATTGCACTTGGTATTCCAACAATAACTTCTGATATTTCAGGGTTTGGACGCTGGGTTCAGGAAATGGATACTAACGCGGATCAGGCTGTAACCGTTATTGAAAGAGCAGATAAAAAATTTGAAGAATCATCTGAACTTCTCTTTAAAGAGCTAAGTGCATTTTCACAAATCACCATCGAGGAAATGGATAAACTCAGTGTAAAAGCACGCAAAATTGCTGATATGGCAAGCTGGACAAACTTTTATAAAAACTATGAGAAAAGTTATAATGCAGCAACTGTAATTTCTGATAAAAGACTCAACTCTCTCGATACAAGCAGTTTTTCAAATGAACTTTTCATTTCATTTAAAGGCACTCAGGGTTCAGGACCACATTACAGAAAACTGACTGTTGCTCCAACTCTGCCCAAACAGTTTTCTAAACTTTCAAGCCTGGCATACAACCTTTGGTGGACATGGCACACTGATGCCGTTGAACTATTTGCCGAACTCGATCCTGAACTTTGGGTTGAAGTTGAATCCAACCCGGTTTTATTGCTTGAAAAACTTCCATCAGAAACACTTCAACAAAAAACAGAAGATATACTGTATGTTAATAAATATAATAAAGTAACTGCAGAATTTGAAAAATACATGTCCGAAAAAGGCAGAACCTACAAACATGGAAAAGAGATAAGCATGGAAAAACCCGTAGCCTACTTCTCCATGGAATATGGGATTCATGAAAGTCTTCCAATTTATTCAGGTGGCCTTGGAATCCTTTCAGGAGATCATATGAAATCAGCATCCGATCTCAATCTTCCCCTTGTTGGTGTAGGGTATCTTTACAGAGACGGTTATTTTCAACAGGAAATCGGCGTTGATGGAATGCAGATTGAACACTATCCGGTTGTTGACCCATGCAGCCTCCCTGTTGAAATGGTTTCAGACGAAAATAATCAGCAGATAACGATTAACGTTCAACTTCCCGGCAGAGTTGTTTCTGCTAAAGTATGGAAGGCAAATGTTGGAAGAATTACCTTATATCTTTTAGATACTGATGTAGAAGGGAATCTCCCTGCTGATAGAAAAATATCTGCAAAACTCTATGGCGGCGGAAAGAAAACAAGAATCGAACAGGAAATTGTTCTCGGTATGGGCGGTGTTCAGCTACTTGAAGATAAACTAAATATCAAACCTTCTGTTTATCACTTAAATGAAGGTCACTGCGGCTTTCTTCTATTTGAAAGAATCAAACGTTACATGCTAAGAAACGGATTCAGCTTTCAAAAAGCAAGAGAGATGATAAAAGCAACATCTGTTTTTACAACACATACACCTGTGCCTGCAGGAAATGAGACATTTGATATGGGGCTCATGCAGGAGCATTTTAAAGATTTTGCTCCTGAGATTTCCGTACCTTTCGAAGAGCTTATCGAACTTGGAAGAGCTAACAGTGATGGGCATAACAGCTCATTCTCAATGACTGTTCTTGCTCTAAAGCTCACAAGTTTAGCAAACGGAGTTTCAAAACTTCACGGTGAAGTATGTAAAGATATGTGGCAGGGAGTATGGGATCAGCTTGATAGAAACGAGGTTCCAATAACATCTGTAACAAACGGAATTCATGTTACCTCCTGGATTGGCGATGAGATGAAACGCATGTTCAGTCAATATCTGGATATTAATTGGGATAACAATCAGGATGATACTGTTACCTGGCTTGGAGTTGATCAAATTCCCGACAAGACTTTATGGTATGTTCACAAATCACAGAAAAAAAGAATGCTGGATTACCTTAAGGAAAAACTCTATCAGGATTACAGCAGACGTGGTGAAAGCCCTAAATTCATCAATGAATCTCTTGATAAACTGAACCCTGATGCACTTACAATTGGTTTTGCAAGACGTTTTGCCACTTACAAACGCGCGACGCTTCTTTTTAGACATAGAGATTCACTTGTTAATTTATTAAACGATGAAAAACGACCTATTCAGATTATCTTTGCTGGTAAAGCTCACCCGGCTGATATGGAAGGTAAAAAACTCATTCAGAGAATTATTGAGGAATCAAGAACTGAAGAATTTAAAGGCAAAATTTTCTATGTGGAAAATTATAATATTAAAGTTGCCAAATATATGACCCAGGGTGTTGATGTGTGGATGAACACACCAGTAAGACCACACGAGGCAAGCGGTACAAGCGGAATGAAAGTTCTTGCCAACGGGGGAATCAACTGCTCCATTCTGGACGGATGGTGGGACGAGGGATACACTAATGAAGTAGGATTTGCCATTAAATCATCAGCGATCCCTCTAAATAGAGATCATCAGGATGAGCTTGATAATAATGCAATTTTTAATTCTATAATAAATGAGATAATTCCTGCATTTTATGATTTAAATAAAGATGATGTACCTTTTAAATGGCTGAGGATAATGAAAGAGGGTTTCAAACATCTTGTCCCTGAATTTTCAACAATGAGAATGGTTGATGAGTACCACAGAAGACTCTACCTTCCAACTGCCGAGCGAGGATACAAATTATCTCAAAACGATTACAAAGGAATTTCTGAACTTACAAAATGGAAACGAAGCCTTAAGGCCAGATTTTCAACTGTTCAGATTGAACAGGTTGTTATTAAGGGTCTTGACAGCGATATGCTTCCTCCAAACAGACCACTTGAAATTGAAATGACCGTAATTCCCGGCAGAATGAAAAAAGATGAGCTGCAGGCAGAGCTGATAATTGGTCAGGAAGGTGAAAATGGATTTGCCTCCGCACCGGACACCGTTGCCCTTACTCTGGTTGAAGGTGCTGACCCCACAGTTTTCACCTATACCCTGTCATTAAAACTCAACTACGGTGGAATTTTAAGATATGCAGTAAGAGTAGTTCCATTAAACAAAATGCTGACCTGCACCCAGGAAACAGGCCTGGTCCACTGGGCATAACCCAAACGTCCTTTCCCCCCTCTTACCCATTTAAAAAGTCCTTAAATTTTTAACCTATTGCCATACATATCTCCCTCTGCCTGATTTTTTCATAAAAATATGAAAAAATCACTTTCAACGATTATTTTTTTTTTTTTGAATCCGTAAAACATATTAGTTAGTCAAATCTAACATAAAGTTATGAAATTAAGTTTTTACAAAGCTTCAAAGGAGAAAAAAAATGAATAAATGTGAATGTGTAGGTGGATGCCCATTTTTTAATGACGTAATGCCTGATTCTTCAGGCCTTGGAGCCATTATGAAAAATAAATACTGTCTGGGGGATAAAACAAAATGTGCAAGATACATGGTTTTTACAAAAAAAGGAAAACCTGCTGTACCGGCTAATCTATATCCCAATATGATTGACAGAGCTAAACAGATTATTGCCGGAGGTTGAGCATCTTCAAAAAAAAATGCTGATATTGATGTGAAAGTCTATATTAGTGAATCTATACGGGCTATTTGTTCCCTTAGGTCCATGGTCTCTTTTTGCCAATACTGAACTGTTCCAAAGTATTCAAAGGTTTTTATAAACGCAGGGTCTTTAATTCTTTTAGCAATCCAGGTTGAGTAGTGGATGAATCTCAATGCCCGCAAGGGTTCTATCAGTCTTAACCAGGCGGGATTAAAATCTCTAAATTCAACATATCCGGTTAAGAGAGCCTCCCTCTCCCTTTGGCCATATTCATCAAAACTGGGTGCAAGCATCCAGACATCCTGAACTGCCGGAGCATTTACCATATCATCAAAATCTAAAAATGTTGCCCCGGCCTGTGACTCAATCAAATTTCCAGCATGACAATCACCGTGAATTCTTATTACAGGAACCTCGTTAAACATGGGAACAATTCGCTGAAGAAGCATAAGGGCTGTCTGTTTATAATTTTCTCTGGCCTCAGATGGAATTACATTATTATTAATAAGATATTCAAGGTTGTTATAACCGTAACTGTCGGGATTTAAATCAATTCGATGGGAGGCTTTTCTAGTTGCTCCCACATTATGAATTCTTGCAATAAGTCGTCCTACCTGCATCAGTTTTTCCTCTGATGGCTCCTCCAGAAGGCGACCTCCAATTCTTGGAAAAAGAGCAAACATTATCCCGTCCATATTGCCTAAAGTGCTGCCATCTTCAAGTTGCAATGGCAGTGCAACGGGAATTTCCTGTTCATCCAGCTCTTTTAAAAAATCATGTTCTTCCAATATTGACAGTTTACTCCATCGCCCGGGGCGATAAAACTTTCCCACAACCCACCGCCCGTCTTCAAGTTCTATCTGATAGACTCGGTTTTCATAACTGTTTAAAGTTATTACTCTTCCGGTGGTAAGAAAACCCACACTCTCAAGTGAATTTAAAACCAAATCGGGAGTAAGTCTATTAAAAGTATTTGCCAGCTCATGATTTTCAATTGAATTATTCATGGGATATAAAGATACGGAAACTAAAGAAATGTCAATAACCTTTTACCATCTCAACATCTGCACCATCTTCTAAAACTCTGGTTGCCGCTGTAACAATACAAGTTGCAGTATTATCTCTTGTTTCCACAACACGCATCTCTGCCAATACCTCAAAGGGATAATGATCATTATCATCTTTCTCATCCATTGATGCACGATAATCGTCTCGCTTACGCATTGCAAAAAATCTGTTCCCATCTTTCACTCCATCTTTTTTACCTTTATCAACAAAAACGATCTGATGGGTGCTGAAAAGAACTGTGGGATCAAGATGAGCGATAACATGTCCCTTTAACTCTGTCTCATTTGTCCTTGAATCAATAAGATTAAACCGTCTGTGAATTGGCCCAATCATTGTTCCTCTTGTAATTGGTTTAATTGATTCATCAATAACAACTCTTGCTATTTTATTTTCCTTGTCATAACTGGTTACTCTAATTGCACCTAAAATCTCAACCAGTTTACCGGGTTCTTCATTATCTTTATCTACCCCATCAACATCTTTAACAATTTCATATGCTGCAAATTCATCACCTACCTGAACATCACTATTTTTTTTAAATTCAACATAGGCTTCATCCCATTGGGATAAAAGCATAATCTCTTTTTGTGCCCCTCTAACGATACCAGCCTGCTTTAATGCCTCTTTATCAACAAACCCCTTATTTCTTATAAGTATAGCATCATTCCTTGTTGGCGTAACCATTTGAGCTGAACCAGTCTGATCATCGACAGGAGCATCAAGTGCAGTCATTGCCAGTGGAGGTGAAAGAAGAAGAAGGTCCCCGGGATAAATCCAGTTTGGGTTTGTTATACCTGGATTATATGACCAGATTCTTGGCCATACATATGAATCACCAAAATTTGTTTCACAAATTCCCCATAAAGTATCACCTTCTTTTACACGATATACACTTTGTTGAGGATTCTTGGCTTTAGAATCCCGAAGTTCCGACTTTGGATCAGCACTTATGGAAATTGAAGTTCTGTTTTTAGCTGCATTATTAAGGGGGGAACTTTGATTATTAATCTTACTAAAGGTAATACCTGGTTTTATATTGCCTTGATAGATACCTTCATCGCCACCAGTTGCGGTCCCTGCGGATCCATCCGCCCCTACCTCTGTGCTTCCGGTAACTTCTACACCACCTGAGACGTCTCCATCTCCTCCATAAGCTCCATTCCCCCCACCTGATGCTTCAGGATCAGCAAAATCGCTTTCACCACCAACATCCCCCCCCATATCCCCCTCTGCATCGCCACCAAACTCCTGGTCCTGTGCATTTACCATGATGGAGCCGAATAATAATCCACTGCAAATTGATACAGTGACCATTTTAAATAGATCTTTTTTTACTCTTTTACTCATGATGCCTACCTCTTTAAAGATGTTTTAACCAGGGCTCCAGTTTTAACCTGACCTGCCATGCGTTTACTGGCTTTCTTGGCAGCTTCAGTTCCCGGATATGTTTCCACAACCTTAAAATAGTAACTGCCTGCTTTTTGCATATCATTTAACTGTTCATAAATATAACCAATTCTATACATGCAGGATGGTGCTTTCTCAGAATTGGGAAATCTCCTTAAAACTCTTTCATACTCGGTAATAGCTTTTATAGTATCACCTTTTGCCAAATAACTCTCTCCTTTCCAGAAGAGTGCATTATCTGCAAAAGAGTCAGATGGAGCCATTTTTATAAATTGATTAAATCCCGAAATTGCAGCACTGTAGTTACCATTTCCATATGCTCTATAAGCAGAATTAAAAACATCCATTGCGCTTTGAGAAGTCTCTACACTACTT
Organism: Deltaproteobacteria bacterium; assembly: GCA_016937935.1. Lineage (GTDB taxonomy): Bacteria > Myxococcota_A > Polyangia > JAAYKL01 > JAAYKL01 > JAFGVO01. The sequence continues at coordinate 12,246 of JAFGVO010000322.1, forward strand.
AAATCAGGATCACTTCCGTTTACAACGCCAAGATTATCCCCTCTGCCTGTTGCAACAACATTTTTATATTTTGATTCATCAGATGAACCTAGGGGTTTAGATGTGTTTGAATACTCTTTTTCTGAATTACCATCATATATAGAGCTATACTCACCTGACAGCATCAGGATTGGTCTTTTTTCATCTTTTATTTTTTCGGCATTAATTTTTTTTAACTCGGCTTGAGTAGCAAAACTTATCTCATCACTGATTGTTGAATTTTCATAATCGTCTAACTCATTATCTCTCATTGATGGTGAGAGCTTAACAGTTTTAAGCTTTTCTTTTAATTCAGCACCATCATTACTCTCTTTCTGTTTTTCAAAAATGAGAATTTTATCATCTAAAGCACCATTTTTTGCCATTAGATTGGCATTATCAGCTTTAAGCTGCATCACCTCTCTTTGAAGTTCTTTTAAAGTATCCGCACTCACATCTGACGATTTAGTACACCCGGCTAAAAGAAAAAGTGCTGATGCAGAACCTGCGACAAATAATCTTTCAATGTTTTTTTTCATAATTAATATCCTCATAATAGAATCAACCTGAATACATTGTAGGATGCTGTAAGATAAAAATCAAAAAAAGTACCTTTTTTTATTTCAATTCTCAAATAATTTAAAAAAATCTAATCATTATAGAGTTTTATAAGCTCAACGTAATGCTTTGCCCCTTCATTAATTCTTGCAATTTCACTTTCGGTTACTTTTCTTACAACTTTTGCAGGAATTCCAATTGCAAGATGACCATCGGGAATTTTACAACCTTCTGTCACAAGAGCTCCAGCGCCGACAATTGAATTTTTCCCGACAACAGCTCCATTTAAAACAGTTGCTCCAATACCTATAAGTGCACTGTCTTTAATCTCACACCCGTGAAGAACAGCCCCATGGCCAACGACAACAGACTCACCAATTTTTAATGGAAAACCTTCATCCGTATGAAGGATGCAACCATCCTGTATATTTGAATAATCCCCCACCCTGATAATATCCATGTCTCCACGTAAAACAGCATTAAACCATACAGAGACCTTTTTTCCTAAAGCAACATCTCCTGCCACTACAGCGTTCTGAACAACAAATGCACTGTTATCTACAATTGGCGTTTTATCTTTTATTTTAATAATCATTTTTTTCCCTACTTTAAAGAACTTAACAAATTACTTTTATCAGATTTTGTATCTCACTTAAAATTTATCTCTTTTTTGACAATTTCAGTTTTAGTATCAGAATACATATTAGGAGTTAAAATGAGAATTCTAATTGCAGATGATGATTTTACATCAAGAACCATGCTTGATATGGTGCTACAGTCTCAGAACTATGAAGTTACAGCCTGCAGGGACGGCATTGAGGCCTGGGATATAATCAAAAAAGGCAATGCCCCAAATATAATGATTCTGGACTGGCTGATGCCAGATATGGATGGAATTGAACTTCTTATAAAGATTCGCTCTCTTAAAACAGAAATTAATCCATACATAATTATGCTTACAGGTAAAACTGAAACAGAGGCAATAATATCTGCTCTGGAAAAAGGTGCGGATGATATGCTAAGCAAACCCTATCAGCCTGCAGAGCTTATCGCCAGAGTTAATGCAGGTATCAGAATGGTTGAAGCCCAGCAAAAACTGATTGAGCAGTCAAGAGCGCTTAAAGCGGCTCAGATGCAGATTGCAAATGATAAGAAACTAAAAGCTGTTGGCCAGCTTGCTGCAGGTTTATCCCATGAAATCAACACCCCTGTTCAATTTATAAGTGACAGCATCCACTTTTTACAGGATGTGTATATTGAATATAGCCAACTGACCTCTTTGTATCAGGAGGCGACAGCAGAACTCAAACAGCTTAAACTCTGCTCTGAATTATTAAATAAAATTGAAGACGCAGAGAGTAAAATTGATTTTGCATTTATTAATGAAAACATTCCCGACTCTTTTAAAGCATCATATGAAGGGTTGAATAGAATATCATCTATTGTTACCTCAATGAAAGAATTTGCAACTCCGACAAATTTAACACTTGCACCTCATGATTTAAATAAATCCCTCAGAGATGCAGTTAATATATCCAGAAAAAATATTGAAGCATATACAGATATCGTATTTAATCCTGGGGACTTGCCAATGGTCAAATGCAGCATCGATGATTTAAATCAGGTTTTTTTAAACATTATAAAAAATTCAGCTCAATCAATAAAATATTTCAACGAAAAAGAGAACAAATCAGAAAAAGGATGCATCACAATCACTTCTTATATCGAAGGTAAAAATGCAATCATTTCAGTTGCTGATACGGGTCATGGCATTCCAGAAAAAATAAAGGATAGAGTCTTTGAACCTTTTTTTACAACAAGAGAAGTGGGCTCGGGACAGGGACAAGGCCTTGCAATATCACGAACAATTATTGTTGATAAACACAAAGGGAAATTGACTTTTGAATCTGAAGAAGGCAAAGGGGCTACATTTTTTATATCTATTCCAATTAATGGTTAATCATCTATAGTAATTCTGTATATTTAATCATTTAAAATTAACGCTATACATGGAGCGGGCATCTAATCGTATTGATATTTTGTTTAAAAAGCTGAGACTAATTACTTACTCTGCTGAAACAGCACAATAACCTTTACCGTTATCATCAATTTGACAAATTTCCGGCTTTACGCATTCGGTAACTGCCTGTACAATAAAGTAATCTCCATCCTTAACACATTCGCCAACATTACCCTCCCAGGTACAGACCTGATCACTCTCATTTAAACAAGCTGATTCAGAAACGTCGCAATGTGTTCTTCCTGATATTTCAACGGTACAAAGTTCTTTATAAATACTACAATCTTCAGGCTCCCAATAAGCATTATAATCGTCATAATCGCAACTAAATATAATATTTTTCTCACATTTTGATTCACCTACTTCACATTCATTAAATGGACCACATGATGCAAAAAAATATCCTGTAAATAAATATATTATAAAATATCTCATTATCTTTAATCCTTAGTATTTTTTATTACTGAAACCAATCAACTCTAAATGTTTCCCTAAAACGAAAATAATCACCGTTATTACCTTGCTGGTGCAGGAACTATTTTGACACTTAACTCACTACTTTAAAAAAACTAAAAAGAGTAGTCTCTAACCATTACATTGTCAGCGACCCTATCAATCTGAAACGATCCGCAATTATCAATATCGTCAGCTTTAATCTGAAGTTCCCTCGTTCCTTCTCCTGAAAATCCAGCCAAACGTTAAGGAATTCAAGAAGATAGATTTTTATTACCCTGTCTTT
>JAFGVO010000323.1 GCA_016937935.1 Deltaproteobacteria bacterium
AAACTACCATGTAATATAATCTATTGAATATAATACTGTCAAGGGAAAACAACAACTGAACATAGCTGTTTTTATGAACAGTTAAATACTCATAATGTATTGAAAACAAACAGATTTTATGCAGGCAACATTTGAAGCCTTAAAAAAATTAACTTTTTTTTAAAAAAAACAGTGTCAGAAGAAAATAGATTATTGCTTAATCTTTTGAAGAAGATTCATGACATAGGGTCGCCAGTTTTCTCCCTCTAGGGCCCAATCACCAGTTTTGGGAGCTGAAAGAACAACATTGAGTTCTTTTGCCGCATCTTCTATCTCATCATCCTCAATTAGAACCTCTGCTAAAACCATGTGATTCAGAGGATAATCTGACAATTTAAGAGCTCTTTTAGCAAAATCAAATGCTTTATCAATGTCACCAACACTTGTTGGCCAGGGAGGTGCTTTGGCGTATAACATTGCCAATAGGCGCAAAGGACCTTCATGTTCAAAGGCGGGATCAATACTGGCAGCTTTAATTCCAAGTTCTTCAACTTTTTTAGCCAGCTTTAAAGCGGATAGGCCAATATCCGCACTTTCAGCTCGTCTCCCTTTTAGAATTGCACTATAATAATATCCTTCTACATTATCAGGATTTTCACGCATTATAATTTCTGCAAGATCTTCACCTTTGACAATCCAGCGAATTTTTTCTGAAGGTGCTGATTCGGCTTCACTGGCTCTAAAAATTGACTGACACAATTTTGATTGGATGTCGAATTTTTTGAGAGTAGTTCGATAAGCAGCATCATCCACTCTTTCAAGAAGTTTTTCGTAAGCTGCAACAGCAGTGGAAAGATCCTTGAAAGTTGAATCAAGTCTATTTTTACTATTGGCAAAATCAAAAAGTTCCTCATCTTTTTGGGGAAGTTCATCATATGATTTTACTTTTACAGGAGCCATCGCAGGTGGTTCTGCACTTAAAAACCAACAACCATTTAAAAATAAAATTAAAGAAAGAATAAGAAACCTAAAAAAGAAAAATTGAATCTTAAATAGATAGGAGATGAAAAAAGAAGAATTAAAGATGTCTGGTCTTATGACCAAGACTCACCTCTTGCCACGCTCGTGAATTCTTGCAGCTTTTCCGCTCAATTCACGGAGGTAATGGAGACGTGCCTGACGGACTTTACCATGCATTTTAACTTCTACACGATCAATTCTTGGTGAATGTACAGGGAAAACCCTCTCAACACCAACACCATTAGAAATTTTTCTTACAGTAAAAGTGCTTCGCAGACCACCATTGTGACGCTGAATACAAACGCCTTCAAAAAGCTGAATACGCTCTTTTTCACCTTCACGAATTTTATAATGAACACCTACTGTATCACCAGCCTGAAAATCAGGGAAAGGATTAATGCGAAGTTGCTCCTGCTCGATTTCATAAATTTTTTTTACGGTTCCACTCATAACTCTGAGTCCTTTTTATTTAGTTTAAAATTGTAATGTTCAGAGTTTTAATAACTCTATAAAAGCCGTGGGATTATCCTCAATAATCAGATTATGTCAATAAAACATTTATAAATATGCAAAAAAAACAGAGTTTTCATCAAAATGTCACTTTTTTTAATATTTTTCAAAAAGAAGCTTGAATATTTTTTTTAGAACCATTAAGTAACCTCTCACTCGGGGTGTAGCGCAGCCTGGTAGCGCGCCAGCTTTGGGAGCTGGATGTCGAAGGTTCGAATCCTTTCGCCCCGAATCAGCTCTGCGTCCGTAGCTCAGCTGGATAGAGCATCGGCCTTCTAAGCCGAGGGTCACAGGTTCGAATCCTGTCGGACGTACAAATTTATTCTTTACATATTCAGTTGTTTTTTTAAATTCACAGCTGAATTGCCATCGGGAGGCATACCATGAAAAATCTAGATCAGATTGACCCAGAAATTGCACAACTAATCAAAGATGAAACAGTAAGACAGAGAGACAAAATACGTCTTATTCCATCTGAGAACTACGCTTCATCAGCTGTACTTGAAGCGTCCGGAAGTATTTTAACAAATAAATATTCTGAAGGTTATGCAAAAAAACGCTATTATGAAGGCCAGCAGGTAATTGATCAAATTGAGAGTATTGCCATAAACAGAGCAAAAGAACTCTTTGGCGCAGAAGCTGCCAATGTTCAGCCCTACTCCGGCTCTCCTGCAAATCTGGCAGTATATTTTGCATTTGCCAAACCTGGAGATAATATCATGGGACTTGCCCTTGATCATGGAGGCCATCTCACACACGGATGGGATGTAAGTATTACCGGTTCTTTTTTTAACCCTATAAGATATGAACTGAATCCCCAAACGCACCTTATTGACTACGATATGGTACGTGATCTTGCAAAAAAACATCGCCCTAAAATTCTTATGGCCGGTGCAACTGCATATCCCAGAATAATTGATTTTAATATCTTTTCTGAAGTTGCAAAAGAGGTTGATGCTCTTTTATGTGTTGATATGGCTCATATTTCGGGGCTTGTTGCTGGTGGTGCTCACCCTTCACCAGTTCCAGTTGCTGATATTGTCACATCAACTACCCATAAATCATTAAGGGGCCCTAGGGGCGGCATGATTTTAATGAAAAAGAAACATCGCAAGGCAATCAATAAAGCAGTTTTCCCAGGTCTTCAGGGTGGACCTCACAATCATACAACTGCGGCAATTGCAGTTGCTTTAAAAGAGGCTGCAACTGACGAATTTAAAGTGTATGCCCATAAGATTGTTGAAAACGCAAAACACCTTGCAAAACACCTTATGGAACAGGGATTTAAACTTGTATCAGACGGAACAGATAACCATCTCATTTTAATTGATGCAACTACCAGGGGAATAACAGGCAAACCATTTGCGAAAGCCCTTGATACTGCTGGGATTGTCTGTAACTACAATACTGTTCCTTTTGACCCGCGTCCTCCCTTTGATCCAAGCGGAATAAGAATAGGAACACCTTCTATGACTTCTCGCGGAATGGGACTTCCCGAGATGGAACAACTTGCAATATGGATGAACAGAGTTGCTGAAAATATTGAAAACAAGACAGAACTTGAAAAAATTGCAGGAGAAGTTAAAGAACTTTGCAATAAATTTCCAGCCCCCGGTATTCCAGAATAAACCCTTTTAAAAGTCACTCACATTTATTTTTAATAAGTTTTTAATTTTAGTTTAATCTTTATGTTAAACTATTAAAGTATCTTTTTGCAAAGCAGGTTAAAATGAAATCTTTTATAAATAGATATCTCTATTATTTTGCTGTCTTTACTTTACTGGCATGCAGTAATCAAAACGAAGAATCACAAAATTCGGATACTGCGACAACCCAAGATTCTGACTCACTATATGAAAATGAAACAAATTCGGATATTTCTGACACATCGTTAGAACCTGATGGTGTGATGTCAGGCATTGTAGAAGAACATAATTCGTTAAGAAAAACTATTAAAACAACCCCTTCCCTTTTAAACCTTTCATGGTCTGACTCTCTTGCTGAAGAAGCCAGAACGTGGGCTGAAACCCTTGCTGAAACCATGTGTGGTTATCTCATGCATAGTAATGACCCTGTAAATGGTGAAAATATTTTTACTGCCGGGCAAACTTCCCAACTATCATGGTCATCCCCAAAGACAGTTGTACAGGATGCATGGGGAGCAGAAAAACTTTGCTGGGATTATGGGACAATATCAGAAAGTGAAAATTGCGATATAAATTCCTGCTACTCCGGATGCGGACACTTTACTCAAATTGTATGGAGGGATACTAAAAAACTTGGGTGCGGAGTATCATCTTGTGTTTCTGATGGCTGGTATTATGATATCTGGGTGTGCAAATATTTTCCGCCGGGCAATATTATAGGCCAGACTCCATATTAATAAGTAGCTAAAATATAGTACGACTAATCAACAACAAAATTATATGTAAATCCAAATTCAATACCAGCTGAATTTATCTCCGGATCAAGAAAATCTACTTTTGCACGAACGTTAATTCCAAATTCACTTTTAGGCCCTCATAAAAATCCCATATCAGCCCCAATCCCTGCGGTAAAAACGTGATCATGATACACTGAACCATTATCAGGATAAAAAACTTTATGCTCTGACCAGTCGTTTGCAACAAATATCAGTGGTCCAACAAAAAAATGTTTTAAAGGTCCAAAATATGGAACAAAATCACCATATACAGACCAAACTTTTGAAACCCTGTTATTTTCGTAATAATCATAGAATTCTGAATAATATCTATCTTTTGAAAAGCCTAAGGTTCCTCCTATTCTTGCCTTAATACCAAACAAATCTGTAATATTTTTTTGAATACCACTGCTTAAAGCAATAGCACTCACTAAAACAGACCTAAGCTCATAAATATGCCACTCAACGTTGATAGGAATTCTAACTTTTTTAAGATATCTAATGCTCTCTTCCCTTGCCTTTTGACGCTGCTCAAGAATCTGCTGTTTCCTCATAGCTCTATCCGAAACATTTGTAGAACTCTGTGATTGATGATGAACAATTAAAGGAGCTGGTGCAACTATTGGTGCAGAACTTACACACTCACCTGTTGAGCTGCATGTCTCTGAATCTTTACATACAGGATTACAGAGGGATTCGCAGACTCCTTTTTTACAAAAATAACCGGTTCTGCATTGGGGAAAGCAATTGTTATCTTCATTGCCTCCGGAATTAATCTGGGCATCATTCTGCATCTGCAAAGTTTGAGAATTATCATCGGGCACAGTTGCAACAGTAGTTTCTGAAGTCCCCGATTCTTCAGTCTTTTTATCACCCGCCTGTGCACTGGCATACGAAGTTATTATAAGAGTAATCATTATTATAA
>JAFGVO010000324.1 GCA_016937935.1 Deltaproteobacteria bacterium
AAGCCGATTTATGAAACCATAAATTCGGCCTCAAACAGGTGGGGCATGATATGAAAAACCCTGGGGGCATGTTTATGAAAAATGACAGCTGCTCTTCATTTTAGCGGGGATATGATGTTTGGTAATGTGCCTTTTTATGAGCTTTCAAAAGTTACAGGGCTTGAAGTTGTAAATGCTGTTGGAGGTGAAAAAGGTGTAAGAGGGGTTCCCGCACAAAGATATGCCGGAAAAATAAAGTTGTTTGGAAATTTTGAACTGAGAGCGCTTTTTTATAGATTCAATATAAAGTCAGAGCGGTTTGGCCTTGGGTGGACACTCTTTTTTGACGCGGGCAGAGTGTGTGCCGACTGGAAAAAAGATTCCAATCTTGACGGGAATGGGGCTGGAATTAAAATTGGAGCGGGAGGAGGGCCGAGAATTCTTTGGGGTGATGTTGTTGTAATTAGAGCAGATGTGGCATATTCTAAGGATGCAAGCCCCGTAGGATTTTACGTTGAGGCAACAAGAGCATTTTAAAAAAAGGAGAAATTTTGAAATGAGAAAGTATTTAACAGTTTTAATAATCTGGATTTTGACTGCAGGTTTATCTGCGTGTTCAAGTGAAAGTAAAGATGAGGGTTCCGAATATGTCTGGGATACAACTCAGTTTGTGGACACAGATACATGGGATAATGAAAATTACGATCCTGGAATGCCCGCAGACTCGGATAGTGTGGCTGCCAATGCTGACACTGAGGTTACTCTTGATGTAACAGTTAAATCTGTTGCCATGTGGAGAGATGACAGAAATGCAGCCTATTCAATTATTCATGATGACGTGTGCGACTGGAGCACAATGGGTATTGAGACAAACTGGGTGGAACTTCAGAAAAGAAATCTGGTTGGGGGGTTTGGAGTTATTGTGTCTGCCTGCAATGAGCGCGAGGATGAGGGGGATGAGCTTTACAAGCTTTTAAAGAAGATGACAGCCTGGGGCAACGAAATTATTAATCACTCATATACTCATCCCTCAGGAAGTGATGGAAAAGGAATTCTCAGTGACGGTGTGGATGTTGAATATGAAATTATTACGTCAAACAGTGATCTCGAGAAAGCCATTGGCTCCACTGTCGAGTACTTTGTATTTCCTCTTGATTCTTATGACGACGCAATATTAACCTATCTTAAAGAACACGACTTTTTGGGTGCCAGAGGGGGAATAAGAGGAGTTGGTGAAGATGTTCTTGATGCAACAGATGAGCTTGCACCTTTTAGAGCCAACTTTGACTGTTTTAATGAAAACAGAAATAAAGAGAAGGAGGATAACTGTTCAAAATATGATGAGGATACCTTAAAGCAGTACCTTGATGATGTTATTGCTCAAAAAGTTTCAGGTATCAGAGAGTTTCATAATATTGGGGATTCGGGATGGGGAAATGTGACTCTTCCTCAGTACAGCGAGCATCTTGACTATGTGGCTAAAAAAGTTGAAGAGAATAAACTCTGGGTTGATACTCCCTTAAACGTAATGAAATACAGAGCTGCCAGGGCGTACTGCGGTAAAGCTTCTGCCGATAATGGCGTTGTTTCATTTGAAAAAAGTGATGACGAAATGTGTATTAAATATTCAATTCCTTTAACTGTAAAGTTTGATTATTCAGGCAAAGATGTTCCCTCATGTGTTCAGGGAAACAGATTTGTTGATGTTAAAAAAACAGGTGACTTAAATTATATGGGGGATATTAACCCCGCTGGTGGCCCTGCATATATAATTCCTTCCAAGTAAGAAAATAATAAAAATGTTTAAAGGTGAAATTTTGGAAAAATGTAAAATAATACTGGCATCGTCTTCCCCAAGAAGACGCACATTGTTTGATGAATTTAATCTGAAATACAGTGTTGTTGTTCCTGATATTGAAGAGACCCGGATTCCCGGTGAAAAGCCCATAGAATTTGTAAAAAGAATAGCCGGAGAGAAGGCTCTAAATGCTGCTACAAAACTTACAGATAAAAGTGCCCCTTCGATAATTGTTGCAGCTGATACAATTGTGGTTTTAGACAATGAAATTTTAGGAAAGCCAAAGGATTCTGAAGATGCGGTTAAAATGTTAAAAAGATTGTCTGGTAAAACCCACAAAGTGATAACAGGATGGGCCGCCGGCATTTTGAAAAAAAACTGGATAGTAGAGGCGTGTATTACAGAGGTAACCTTTTATCCATTGACCGAAAATGAAATTATAAAATACGTTGAAACAAAAGAGCCTCTTGATAAAGCCGGAGCCTACGGAATTCAGGAAAAAGGCGGAGCATTGGTAAAAGAGATAAATGGAAGCTATTTTAACGTGGTAGGCCTGCCCATGGAGCAGCTTTTAAGAGCATTAAAAGAGCTAAACGGAATAGACGAAATCTTTGTGAAATAACTCCGCATAAATCCATTTACATGAGGTTATACCAGTTCATTCGTAAAGTGTCTGATATTATAATTAAGCATTGATGTCTGGAGAATGTTTCATCATGACATTGCTATCAGTACGTACAAGATACATCTCTCTGCCAGGTTCCATCACTCTTGCAGGTCATAGGGTTTGTGCCAAAGATTTCAAATCCCTGTGAACAGGATAGTGTGCAGGTTTCCCCTATTGCAACTTTGTCGGGAATGCCTGTGATAGTATTACAATTGTATGTTTCTTCATTATTATTAGCTGGTACTGCGCAAGCGATAAGAGTACAATCAGGGGCTTTAGTTTTCCAGGCCCATCCAGTTGTTGTACATATGGCAAGAACTGACTCTCCCACATAATTGGGGGTATCGCAGGTATATTCAACCTCTGTGTTCCAGTTTATATTCTCAGGCAATTCATCTGCGATTGCAGAGGAACCAGCAACTTCCGGAAGATTCAGCAACTCGCTTTTTGCACATAGAGCAAGGGAACAATCGGGTACAGCACCATTATTCCATTCCCATCCCTTGAGTGTACAGGTAGCTATGGCGGTTTGTCCCAACCAGCCATTCTCTTTATCACAGGTGTATGTGGCAATTGCATTTATGCTGATAGAATTAGATTCCAGAATTGCATTAAACTGGTCACCAGATATGGGTAAATCGCATTTTGTATTTTCACTGGTATTTGAATCGGAGTCACTATTATCAACTGTGTCACTATCAAAAGTTGAGTCTGTTTCTGAATCGGAGTCACTATCATAAGTTGAGTCTGTTTCAGAATTTGAATCGGTTTCTAAAATGGAGTCATCAATGGTCCAGTCGTTCATGCCTGTAATCTGGTTGCAGGAAGATAATATGAAGATGCTGGTAAATAATAAAAAGATATTTTTTGTCATTGTTAAAAACTCCTCATAATAGTTAAGCCGGTAAAGTTATTGTTAATTGTCGGAACTAGAGATAATTTGTCAGATGAATCTCTTTTTTTGTTAATGATCAGCATTATGATTCCCGTAGCTGTCAAAGCTCCTCCTGCAGCGAACAAAATTGTCGATGCTATTCCTGCTTTTTTACCAGCGTCAAGAGTATCCTTGGCAGAGGAAGGACAGTGGTTGTCGACGCAGTCATAATCATCTTTAAGGGTTTTGTTTTTAGAAAGGTTTATACCTCCAGCAATGCTTCCTCCGATAATCGCTGCGACACCTGTACCAAGTATTGTCCAGGCTGAAATTTTAAGTTTGTTTTTGGGTGTAGTATTTGATGAATCTATTGTAGTGGCTGGAGTTTCTGCTTGTTCCTGTTCAATATCTGAATTAGCCGCAAGTGAATCCTCCTTGGCCGTTGTGGCTTTAACGGTTCTTGATTCATGACCATTAACTTTTAACTGTTTTTCTAAAATCGTCTGGTCATTTAGCGTAATTTTAATATGATGTCTCACTCCTGCCGAAATTAGAATTGAACCGTCAAGTGGAAGTGTTCCCCGCTTAATATCGTCAATAAAGACAACGGAGCCTATAGGTGCTTCTATGTCAATTGAACCCACAAGATCTCTTAGACGCCTGATTTCCGCAAGTACTTCATCGCTTCTTTTCTGTGTCATTTCATCAGCTGCTCTTGTAATGGACTCCTCGAATGTTTCAAGTGCGATACCATAGTGACCAGCGGCAGCTTCGGACTGGGCAAGGTTGTAGAGAATCTTCCAGTTTCCTTTTAAACTGTTTGCCAGCCTAAATTGTACAGCAGCCTCGCTATAAGCGCCTTCTTCAAAAAGCCTGGTACCTTCTTTATATGCCTTTGCAGCTTTTTGAGATACATCATCATCACCGTAAGCAATACAGGTTGCAAATATAATATTTGCTGATATCAAAGCTGTAAAAAAGTAGACCTGAATTTTAAATTTATTCATTTTGCGTACTCCTGAAAAAATAATGTCTGGGATATTTTGTGTTTAGAAAAGCTAATTGTTTTGTACATAATGCAATATTTTTTTAAGTTAAGTTTAATAAAAAATGTAAAATAAAAGAGAGAACTTATTTTTGACAACTTAAATTTTACACTAATATTTCCATCGGTAGTCAATAGTATATTTTTTATTTTGTTACAAATTAATTATTTATTATGAAATTAAAGAATATAAAAAATTATGATAATTCGGCAATTAGAGTGGCTTTTATTTTTTCTGAGTATTCGTCAATCTGTTTTTGATTAGGGCCTTCTACTAAAACCCTTGCTTTTGCTTCTGTTCCTGAGTATCTGACTAAAACTCTGCCCTCTTTGCCCATGGTTTTTTCGATTGATTTTATAACTTCATTTACTTTTGACAGTTTTGAAAGAGGCACTTTTTTAGGAACTTTAAAACTTAAAAGTGACTGGGGTACTCTTTTCATTATTCCTGTTGCAAGTTCAGATAAAGTTTTTTTCTCTTTTACCATAATGGCCATGATCTGAAGTGCAGCAAGAACTCCGTCTCCTGTTGTAGAGTGATCAGTAAAAATAAGATGTCCGGACTGTTCTCCGCCAAAGTTGTAGCCGTGTTTGCGCATCTCTTCAACAACATAACGGTCTCCAACATCTGTTCTTACAACCTTGCCACCCGCATCCTGAACTGCTTTATCAAGGCCGATATTGCTCATAACCGTTGTTACAACACATTTTTTTGCGAGGGTTTTATCTTTTATCATCATGACCGCGCACATTGCCATTACAGCATCTCCGTCAACGATGTTTCCTTTTTCATCAATAAGAATAACCCGGTCTGCGTCACCGTCCAGAGTAATACCGATGTCTGCACCTTTTTTAACAACTCGCTTTGCGGCTGTTTTGGGGTGAAGGGCTCCGCATCCTTCGTTAATATTTTTTCCATCCGGTGCTGCTGCAAGGAGATCTACATTTGCTCCAAGCTCTTTAAAAACACTCGGTGCAGTTTTATAGGCGGCACCGTTAGCACAGTCCAAAACAATATTAATCCCCTCAAGGGTGTAGTCCCTTGGGAAAGTATGTTTAAGCTCAACAATATAGCGGCCAACAGCGTCATCTATTCTTACTGCTCTTCCTATATTTTCACCTGTAACAGGTTTGTTTGACATTGATTGAGGGTCAAGAATAAGTTTTTCAAGTTCAAGTTCGACTTCATCTGGAAGTTTGTAGCCGTCCGCCCAGAATATTTTAATACCATTATCCTCAAAGGGGTTGTGTGATGCCGATATTACAACCCCCGCATCCGCACGCATTGATGAGGTTATAAATGAAATGCCGGGGGTCGGGAGAGGGCCTACAAGCATTACCTGACCACCCATGGAGCATATTCCCGATGATATAGCCGTTTCAAGCATGTATCCGGAGAGCCTCGTGTCTTTGCCAATAACAATTTTGGGTGACTGTCTGCCGCTGTTTTTACGGGCAACATATGTTAGGGCTCTCCCAAGAGCCATGGCAACTTCACCTGTTAATGGATAAATATTTGCAGGGCCCCTTATTCCATCTGTACCAAATAGTTTTTTTTGTGACTTCATCTTTGTTTTAACCTTCTTATTTATTTAAAATTTATAGGCGGATTGAATTGAATTATTTAAATACTCTCTGTGGCTTTTTTGATTGCATCAAGGAGTGCAATTTTCTTTTTAACATAGTCTGCCCATGCAGCGGCAATTGCATCACTTGATTCTGTTTCAAATGCTTCACGAGTTAAATCCAGACACTGTTTTACAGCAAAAACAGATTTTGTGTCCTGATTGTCGACTTCGATTTTGCTGTATTTATCAACTGCAGCATCGTAGAGTGCATCCGGTGCAGCTTCGCCAGTTGCCGCATCGAGACATTCAAATGCAACCCTTTTAAACCATGCTGATTTTTCAGCCCCTATTGCACAGGTATCTTTAACTCTCAGGCTTAAATCCCAGGGGTCATAGTCTGTAATATTTTTACTTCCCAAAATACAATTAACAATTTTTACATATCTTGCAGCATCAGCTTTGGCAGCCTCATCTGTAGGGCTTTGTTGAACTGTCATCCATTTACCGCCAAGCTCATCAAGTTTTGCTCTGTTGGTAAGATAGTTTTCATACATTACAACCTGATCGGTAAATTTTTGCCATACAGAAAGAAGAGACTCCAATGAGAATGTTACAGCTTTTATTTCAGGAATAACAACTCCGGCAGCTTCAAGTGCTTTGTATTTGGGAATTGCAGTTTCAAGGAGGGGCAGAGCCTCTGCTTTAACATGTTTTGCATAAGACACAGAGCTTACTGTCAGATATTCAGTCAGTTTAGCTTGAAAGTCTTTATTGGTTTTCATTGTTTTAAGGTCAATCTGGGCTTTTTTCCAGAACGCACCGTAACCGCTATTGTTTACTGCAATAAAATCAGTCTTCAGTGTTTCGAGGTTTTTCTTTGCCCGGGCTTTATTGCTGTAAACCATAAAACCGCCCGCAGCTGCAGCTAAAATAATAATTGCCACAAGAATAACAGCAACCCTTTGTCCTTTGTTTGAAATATCAACATCTCCAATATTTGCAAATTCGTCCACCTGGGGCGCTGGTTCCGGGTTATTTAAATTTTCCGGTGTTTCCGGGTTAATTTGATCATTCATTTTAAACCTCCGTTTAATGAGTTCCTTTTTAAATTCAGAGTAATTAATATATTAAACTATTAAAAATTGCCATATTAAAACTGATAGCTTCTTTTAAATGTGTTATGAAAGTTTTGATGATTGACGTTTTTATACACGGTTTTCTCGGAAGTTGCGAAATGTGGAAAATTTTAGAGTTATCCTCGGATAATAGTCTATTTATAGAACTTCCCGGTCATAATACAATTTTACATTCACAAAATACAATCGAAAAACAGCTGACGTTTATTGAAGGAGTAAAGTTTGTTGCTGAAAAAATTCCAGATATTCCAGTGAGACTTATTGGTTACTCTATGGGGGCAAGGGTTGCACTTGCAATTGCTCTTTTGCCTCATACTTCAATTGAAGAGATAATATTGATAAGTGTTCATCCGGGACTGACTGATAAAAATGAAATTGAAACACGTAAAGCTGAAGATATTAAATTAAAAGAGATGCTTTTGCAAAATCAAGACATGAATGAGTTTGTTTCAATGTGGGAAAATAAAGAGATATTTAAAACACAGAAGAGTCTTCCTGAAGAGGTATTTAATAAGCAAAGAGCGATGAGACTGTCACACGAACCACGTCAGATTGCAGAGGCTATTAATGCTTTTGGACTTGGTTTTATGCCTGATTTTTCAAAAAAACTTAGTGCAATTAAAATTCCCGTAACACTATGTGTAGGAGAGTTTGATGAAAAGTTTTTGGAAATTGCAATAAAAATGGGTGCTGGTTTTAATAACTCAAGAATAAAAATTATTTCTAAAAGCGGTCATAATCCGATTATAGAGAACCCGGTTGGATTTAAACGTGAGTGTCTTTGAGGTTGATATGAAAAAAAGAGTAAAAGATCCTCTGGTTGATAAAATTTTAAAGGCTGTTTCAACTACGAGTATCCAGTATAATGTTATAGAGCCCAATGATAAGATTCTTGTAGCTATAAGTGGTGGAAAAGATAGTTATGCACTTTTATATTTGCTTAAAAAATTACAGAGAAGATTACCTTTTAATATTGAACTGCTGGCGGTTCATGTAAACCAGTCCCAACCGGGATTTGATCCTGCACCACTTGAGTATTGGCTGGAACATTGTGGCGTTCCGTATAAAATTATCAAAGAGGATATATTTTCTATTATATTAAATAACACAAAGCCGGGAAGTTCACCCTGTCCGGTCTGTTCAAGAATGAGGAGAGGTGTTCTCTATACTACTGCTGAAAAAAACGGCTGCAATAAAATTGCACTTGGGCATCACCTTGAAGATACTCTCGCCACATTTATGATGAACCTTTTTTATTCCGGCAGGCTTCAGGCAATGCCACCAATATACACTACAGATGATAATCGATTTAAAGTAGTACGCCCGATGATTGAGGTTCCTGTTGCAGATATTACTGAACTTGTTAATAGAGAAGATTTTCCAATTGTCCCGTGTGGCAGTTGTAGTGAGCAGCCTCTCCATAAAAGAACATCTATGGAGCAAATGTTAAATGAACTTCAAAAAGATAATCCTAATATCAAGAATGTAATGCTTGGAGCTTTGAAACACATCAATCCAACCCATCTTATGGATAAAACAGTCACTAGAAATATTAAATAAGACTCAATCATTCGAACCAGGACACCGAACTCGGACGGTCCTTAAGGGGTCCCCACAAAATACGATATAGTTTTGGGATTTATAAATATTTGAGTTTTATTAATATCTTCAGTGGCTTGCCATA
>JAFGVO010000325.1 GCA_016937935.1 Deltaproteobacteria bacterium
ATGCAGAACTGTTTAGAAAAAGATAATTTTTTTCTTATTATTATATGAAATTTTTCTGACTGATTGACGAAAACCTTAAATAGTGCTGGAATATTTATAAAATGAATTTTCAAAGGAGTCCGTTATGACTGGAAAATGGTTTTTGTTTTTAAGTGCAATACTACTTTTTGGATGCAGTGATTCTAAAAGTGGTTCCGGGGAGGATACTGATTCTGACACAGTAAACAGTTTAGATTCCGAGACGGGGTCTGGGGCTGATAATACTGAGGATTCAGCTTCTGATTTAATTGGTGACAGTGAGTCAGATTATGCTGGAGGTGGATTGTGCGGAGCTGAAAAAGGACAGCTTTTTAAACCTGATCATCCCTGGAACCAGTCAATTGATAACTCCCCTCTTGATGATGAATCCGATAATATTATCGCGTTTTTGCAGAATAATCGTGACGAATTCGGGACTTTTCAGATGGACGGGCCTTCTGATGAAGAAAATAATACATATGGTCTGGTGGTTTTAAACGGGGATGAATCTGACAGAAGAGAGTTTACTCCAACAGATGACTTTTTTGGAAACGAATGTGATCCTGCCCCAATGCCCCTGCCTCCTGCTGGTGCTATTGAGGGTGAAACCGCATACGCCTGTGAAAACGACGGGGATTGTCACCACTTGGTTATTGATGAAAAAAATTGTCGTCTTTACGAAATGTGGCGGGCCAATGTTGAAGGGGATACATTTTACGGAGGATGTCAGGCAATATGGGATTTAACAGAAACCTATGTAGAAACCCTCCGTGGAGATTGCTGTACAAGTGCGGACGCTGCGGGACTGCCAATTGCTGCTCTGACTTTTTCAGCAGATGATATTGCAAACGGAGAAATAAATCACGCAATAAGATTTGTGCTTCCCAATGATTTTATAAGAGACAATATATATGTTCGACCCGCAACCCACAGTACTAATCACACATCCGGAGGGGCCGATGCACCCCCTTATGGAGCGAGACTTCGATTAAAATCAGATTTTGACGACAGCTCCCTTAATGACGCGGCAAAAATTGTTGCAGCCGCACTTAAAAAATACGGAATGATAGTTGCCGATGGTGGAAACATAACATTCACAGCAATGAATGACCGCTATACAACCCATAAATGGGCCGAGGTTGGACTTGGCCCCCACGATCTAATGAGCCTTGACTGGACAGACTTTGAAGTGGTGGATCTTGGAAAACGCTTCACCTATGACGATTCATGCAACTGTACCAGAACCCAGATAACTGATTGAGAACTGGCTGAGAACTTTCATAAAATTCAAAAAGACTAATTATTTTAGAAGGTTCAAAAAGGGTGAGTATTTGTTTTGGGCATTTATGGAGTGGTTGTGAATGTTGAGCTGTCTACTGCGTAGCCTTTGATTGTTCCTTTTAAATTTTCGTTTAAATCTCCGGTGCTCGATCTTGTTAATACTACTGTCGCAGAACAAGTTTCATCGCTGGAGCTGGTGTAGGGTTCAATTGAGTCTCCGTTAACTGTGTATGTTCCGTCGTCTGTAACTTTTTCTCCGTTTATCCTGGGGAAATCATCGATGCATTCTCCGGAAATTTCAAGATTGATTTTACTTGTTCCGTTTTCGTCCCAGACAATTTCCATATCTTCGGCACGTGAAACATCAACTTTGTTCGGTGCCTCAATTTCAGGAATTTCAGGAATATTGTCAATAATACTTACATAGGCATCTTCATCAGGTCTTTCAAATGAGAATTCATAGCTGTCAACCTCCGGTACAACGGCTTCATAGTATTTTGGGTTGCTTCCTTTTATACTGAGTTTTTTACCGTTTACATAAATGGCATCTCCGCAGGATCCAAGCTTAAGATAGGTACCTCCCGGATCATCACCGGTCCAGAAAGTTACTTTTGCCTTTGTTTCTGATGCCTTTTCTGTAATCTGATATTCAACATATATCCCTGGAGTCTTAATGTTACAGGAGTCCTCTTCTTCAAAACATCCCGTCGCTGTAAATGCAAAAATTGAAAGTATTGCGGATAAACTGACTAATTTCATGATTCTTACCTCCCTGATTTTTACCTACATAAATGATAAGTAATAAAAATTTATAAACATAATGACTCATTATAATCTATTTTATTTCAGTTTATACAAATTTTTTAAACAGAGTTAAATAATAAGTGACAATAGCGCATCTGTTTTTTTATTGTATATTAACATTAGTCATATTTTTATGAATTTCAGGAGATTAAAAATGAATAAACTATTTGAATGGAGTGACGATTATTGTGTTGGGGAAAAGACCATTGATTCACAGCACAAGTACCTTTTTGAAAAAGGAAATGAAATTTCATCCATAAGTAAGGATAACGTAAAACGACACATTATGGATTTGTACACCTATGTGGCAAAGCACTTTACCTACGAAGAAAAGCACATGAAAAGTATTGGCTTTCCATATGTTGCAGAACATGCGAGAATCCATGAAAGCATAATTGAAGATCTTGCAAAAAAGTCAGAAGCTTTTGATCCGACCTGGGAAAACATAATTGATTTTCAGGTGTTTATTTTAACCTGGATTTCAGATCATATAATGATTGAAGATAAAAAATATTTTGATTACAGCAAAAAGCTAAAACGTTAAAAATTAAGAAAGTTGATCTTTAAGAACTCTATTTTTTAATTGAATCAAAGATCTGCTCCAGATTTGGGATAACCATAATTTCTGTTCGGCGGTTTGAAGCCTTGTGAATGAGGGTGATAATTGTTACACTGACTGCCATTGACGAGTGTATAAAAACAGAGGAGTTACATATGCCATTAATCAAAATTCATACATCCAAAGCGGCCGACGATGGGGCTTTTACTACTGTTATGAAAAAACTTTCTGGAGCATTGGCCGAAATAACCGGGAAGCCTGAGGAGGTGATTATGGTTACTTTAAGCCAGGGACCTGTAGTGATGGCCGGCGAAATTGTTTAAGGTGCTTTTGTTGATGTGCGCGGCATTGGAGGACTGGACAATGAGACCAATATCAAAATTACTGAAAAAGTATGCCAGGTACTTGAGGAAAATTTAAAGATTGACCCGGCAAACGTTTACACCAATTTTTTTGACATGCCCCGTGAAAACTGGGGATGGAACAATAAAACAGTCTCATGAACAACGAACCTCTTTTGAGGTTTAAAAAATATTGACAGGTTATTATGTTAACAACAGTGAATACATAAAAAAAGGGTAGTCAGAACTTGTCTAACTACCCTGAATTATTACATTGTGGAGCCAAGGGGGCTCGAACCCCTGACCTCCTGACTGCCAGTCAGGCACTCTCCCAGCTGAGCTATGGCCCCGTTTTAATGTCTGATTTTTAAAGATCATTTTTGCAGATATTATCCGCAATGTCCGCAGTATTTAGCAGTGGTGCAAAAAGGTGTCAATACTGATAATTGATTAATTACTCTTCTTTACTGCAAATATAGTATAAATATTATAACAATAAATAGAATTTACTTTGGATTTGGCATTTTTCTGGTAACATTTTACCTGAATTTTAAGTATGTTAATGGTTAAAATATTCAAGAAGAGCAGAAATGACAGATATACTTGTAAATAATATCAGCGAAAAGCCTATTGGTTTTGATAAGGAGACTTTAATGAGTGCTCCTGTTGTGAGCAAAGAATATATTTTTGCAGATCATCTTTGCATGATGCGTATTTTGGGAAGTACCGGAGAGTATCTTGCTATTATTGCTGATGAAGCAGAGGTAAAAGTTGGTCAGCGTGGTGATTCTGTAATTGTAAAAGGTGAAGAGGAGAGGGTTGAGAGTACTCTTTTGCTTCTTGATGAACTTTACAGTCTTGCAAAGGATGGAAAGACTCTTCAGGGAGTGGATATTAAAAGGTCTGCCCGCATTTTAAAAAGCAACCCATCTGCCAAACTTAAGAAAATATTTAACGATGTTGTTCATGTCACCTCTGAAAAAAGATTGATTACTCCAAAGGGTCTGGCTCAGAAAATCTATGTTGATGCCATTAGAAGTAACGATTTGACTTTTGGAATTGGCCCTGCAGGTACGGGAAAAACATATCTTGCTGTGGCTCTTGGGGTGAGTGAACTTTTAGCGGGAAGATATAAGCGGATTATTCTAACCAGACCCGCAGTTGAGGCAGGAGAGAAGCTTGGATTTCTTCCAGGGGATATGGTTGAGAAAATCAACCCTTATGTCCGTCCCCTTTACGATGCCCTCAATGATATGATGGACGGTGGAAAAACTGCGGATCTTATTGCATATGGTCAGATAGAGATTGCCCCCCTTGCTTTTATGCGGGGAAGAACTTTAAATGACTCTTTTGTTATTTTAGATGAGGCTCAAAATACCACGAAAGCCCAGATGAAAATGTTTTTAACACGTCTAGGTTACTCTTCGAAGGCCGTTGTAACAGGTGATATTACCCAGATGGATCTGCCCCGGGGCGAGGTTTCGGGCCTTTATGACGCTCAGAATGTGTTAAAAGATATTGAGGGAATTGCATTTTGCAGTTTTTCCCAGGTTGATGTTGTAAGACATGAGCTTGTTCAGAAGATAATTGCAGCTTATGAAAAAAGCTCTGTTCAAAATAGTGATCAGGGCAAAAAGAAAGATTCAAATTTATTATGAGTGATCTTTATACGACTTTATTAAAAAAAGCAGAGGCACTTTTTACTCAGGATGGTCTCTCTCTGGTTGATAACAGTCAGGATGGTGAGGTAGTTCTTGTTTTAAACAGGGACGGAGGAAAGGTTCTGATTGTTTCAAAAGAGATTGAACATTCACATTCATATTCAAATGATGAGTCCATTCCTGTTATTTTGATAAGTGATAATGAAAAGAGTAAAGATTCAATTTTTTATGCAGTTTATCCAATAGATTTTGAGCCCCGCCTTCTTGTGCAGTCTATAAATAATGCCGCCAGATTTCACCTGCTGACTCAAAAAGATGTGGGAAATGAGAAAAATCTGAAGGATATGGATTTTGCATTAAAAGAGCTTATCGAAATTGGAAAGAATCTTAACTCCTACACAAATATCGATAAACTTTTAGAGGTTATTCTTACAAAAAGCAGACAGCTTATGGGGGCGGATGCGGGCAGTATCTACTCTGTTGATGAAACTGAAGATGGCAGCGAAAATCTTAATATGACTTTCAGGCTTGTTCAAAATGACTCGGTTGATGTTATGCATTCCCAGCGAAAATCAATTATTCCCATGACCACACTTTCTATTGCAGGGGCATCAGCTAAAATGAAGCGCTCTATAAATATTAAAGATGTGCGTAAGATTCCAAAGGATGCTCCGTATAAATTCAATCCTTCATGGGACGAAAATAATAATTACAGAACTGTTTCTGTTTTTGCGGTACCCATGATTAATCAGTCCGGAGAGGTTATGGGGGTGATTCAGCTTATAAATAAAAAGCGTAATCCCTCAAGAAAACTGGTTTCTCCTGATGACTTTGACAATGAAGTGGTTGAAATGGATGCAATGGGACGAGAACTGGTTGAGACTCTTGCTGGTCAGGCGGGAATCTCAATGGAGAACACCCGTCTTTACGGTGAGATCAAGAAGATTTTCACTGGTTTTATTAAAGCCTCGGTTCACGCAATAGAGCAGAGGGATCCAACAACATCCGGTCACTCTTTCAGGGTTGCCGCTTTAACTCGTGAACTTGCAAGGGCTGTCAGTAATCATAATGAAGGTACTTATAAAGATGTAAAATTCAGTGAAGACGAGATTAAAGAGATTGAGACTGCGGGACTTCTTCACGATTTTGGAAAAGTAGGCGTTAGAGAGGAGGTTCTTGTAAAAGCCAAGAAGCTCTACCCCACAACCCTCGAAGTTATTCGCAATCGTCTTAATTTTATAAGAACCGCCATCGAAAACGATCATCTTCAGAGAAGGGTTTTAATGATGGAGGACGGAACTCCAAAAGAGGAACTCTCAATTCTTGATGCGGGATGTCAAAGAGCTATTGATGACATTGATGAGTGCTGGAGAATTATTAATACTGCCAACGAACCAACAGTTCTTGATGAGGGAGATTTTGAAAAGGTAAAAGAGGTTGCAGACAGGACATTCTTTGACATGAATGGAAAAAGAAGATCCTATCTGACCCCTGAAGAGGTCAACTCTCTGCTTGTGGCAAAGGGCAGCCTGACCCCTGAAGAGTTTGACGAAATACGCTCCCATGCGGCACATACAATATCTTTTCTGGAGAAGATTCCATGGGGAAAAGGGTATAAAAATATTCCAAAGTATGCGGGGTGTCATCACGAAAAACTTGATGGATCAGGGTATCCCAATAAACTTACTGACAAAGAGATTCCTCTTCCTTCAAAACTGATGGCCATTGCGGATATTTACGATGCCCTCACCGCATCAGACAGGCCCTATAAAAAGGCTGTGTCAATTGAGAAGGCTTTTAAGATTTTGGATTATGAAGTTAAAGATAATCATATAGATGGTGAAATTTTAGAGATTTTCAAGAAAAACGAGATCTATAAAATAGTGGAAAACTGTGAGCCCGCTTCTCTAATTGAACAGTAGGAAATTATTCACTAAATGACTTTTAAATATGTAAAAATTGTAAACGGACCTTTTGTTGAAAACTGTTATCTTCTTTATGATTCTGCCTCAATGGATGGTATTTTGATTGATCCCGGTGATGAGCCCGGAAAAATTTTAGGGGTTGCTGATAAAAACAGAGTTAATGTTAAAGCTGTGTACAATACCCACGGCCATATAGATCATGCAGGTGCCGCAGATGAGATTTGCAAAAAGCTGAAGATTCCTTTTGCTCTTCATAAAGGGGATGAAAAACTTGTTGGAAGTCTTTCAGAACAGGCCAATATGTTCGGATTTACCACCTCTTTAAAATCCCCTGAAATTTCAATATTTCTTGAGGATAATCAGATTTTTAAAGTTGGTGATCAGGATGTTAAAGTCATTCATACTCCAGGTCATACAAAAGGCGGCGTCTGTTTTCTTGCCGGAAATTTTATTTTCGCCGGAGATACCCTTTTTGCAGGTTCCATCGGACGAAGTGATCTTCCAGGAGGAGATGGCAGGGAGCTTATACAGTCAATAAAAAAGCGACTCATGGTACTTGATGACAATATTAAAGTGTTTTCCGGGCACGGACCAGAAACAACTATTGGAAGGGAAAAAATGTATAATCCCTATCTGGGGTGATTTTACTAATACTGAAAATGGTTGACATTTTTACTAAAATATATCAGTTCTGGGAAAATTTTAATTAATAGTGAGTACTACAACATGAGATGTGAAATTTGCGGAGCACCATTTAAAGAGATTAAGGATGAAAAAACCTGTCCACGTTGTGCTTCGTCTGAAAAACTGTCCGGAAATTCAAATGCTCCCAAATCTCCTGTTGATATTGATAAGGACAGCAGATTATCAAACCCGGATGTAAAGGCTAAAATTAAAAAAAGAGCTACAATTGCAACCGGTTATAAGCCGGTCAATACTTTGGAAGATAGACCTGTAAATGATACGGGGCCTCACGATACAATACCAATAAGTGAAGATAGCGAAAAAGATATTTTAACAAAGAGTGATTCCTCTGGTGGTTCCGGTGAGGTTTCAAGTGTTGTTCTTGAGGGTAAATACAGGTTGCTCACAGAGCTTGGAAGAGGTTCAATGGGAACGGTCTTTTTGGCTGAAGATACCTTTTTAAAGCGTAAAGTTGCAGTCAAGTTTCTTCTGCCCGAGCTATCTCATATGCTCGACTGTTCAATCCGGTTTAAAAAAGAGGCCATTGCAATGGCTGCCATCCGCAATGAGAATGTTGCTCAGATTTATTCTTATGGAGAAGACAGGGGAAACCCCTATTTTGTAATGGAGTATCTTGAGGGTGATACTATTGAGTACCTCATTGACGCTCACAACAGACGGGGATTTTTTATTCCTCTAAGTGATGCTGTTGATATTATGATTCAGATTCTTATGGGGGTCTCTTCTATTCACAGAGCCGATGCAGTGCACAGGGATATTAAGCCCGGCAATATTATGCTTGAGAGTGAAACCCTCCGTTCTGTTATTATGGATTTTGGTCTTGTTAGAAATATCAAGGTTGAGGACGATGTTAAAACCCTGGCTGGAACTCCGGCTTATATTGCACCTGAACTTATTGACGGAACAAGTGCCGCGTCCCCTTCTCACCTTACTGATATTTACTCTATAGGTGCGACTTTTTATGAGCTTCTGACTGGTTCTATTCCTTTTAACGGCAAAAGCTGGGTGGAGATTCTTCAAAAACACATGGCTGAAATTCCAGAGTTTCCATCTGTAAAAAGGCCGGGACTGCCAACAGTTTTTGATGATATTCTTTTAAAGGCTATGAGCAAGGTTCCACGAGAGCGTTATGAAACATGTGACGATATGCTCGATGATATTCTTGCGATTACAGAATTTCCCGAAGAGGAGACACGATCTTCTCTGGTTCCACAGGCTGCAGTTAGAAGAAGAGGAAGCACCGGAGGGTACAGGGCAGTTTCAAGGGGAAGAATATCAAGTCATCCAACCGGCGGCTTCAGGGTGACTCCTTCTCATACAAGGGGACGACTTCTTGTGGCAGATTCAGATCCAGAGTTCAGAACTAAGATTCATGATTCTGCAAAAGCGGCTGTGCCAAGCTGCAGAATATATTCTGCAACTGATGGCATTATGGCTATGGACATGATAAAATCAGTAAAGCCACATCTGCTGATAATTAATCTGAAACTTCAGGAGATGAGCGGGTTTGAAATTATTGCCTCCCTTATCGGGGATCCTGATTTTAATGATATGGAGATAATTGCCATTACTGAAAACAGCGGAACAAAAGATGCCAATCTTTTAAAAGGGATGGGGATAAATCACTTCTGGAGTAAGCCCATTGATATAGAAGCAATTTTAGAGGTTATGATTCCTGTGCTTGAAATGTCGATGTCCATTAAAAAGTGATGAATAAATTTTAATCATGGATGTAAGAGAACTTATAAAAACATTTACCCCTGATAAAATAGCACCCCTTTATCTGCTCCATGGTGAAGAGACCTTTTCAGTTATCGAATTTACAGCTCTTTTAAAAAAGACAATTATATTCGGCCCAATGGCTGACTTTAACTATTTAAGAAAAAAAGCCTCTGAAACTACAGGTGCCAAAATTGTCGCCGAGGCAAAGTCCATGCCCATGATGGCGGCAAGACGACTTATTATTATTGATGATGCAGACAAATTAAAATCAGGTGATATGTCGCCCCTTGTGGAGTATCTTGAAAATCCCTCTGCTGACAGCTGTCTTGTTTTTATAGGAACCAAATTTGATTTAAGAAAACTCTTTTTTAAAAAGGCCAACAGTAAAAAGATTGTTCATAAAGCTGAACATTTAAAAGAGAGAGAGCTGTATGCATTTGTTAAAGAGAGAGCGGATTTAAAAAATATTGCAATTTCTAAAGAGGCCCTGATGGGAATTGTTCAGGCGGTGGGAGCAGACTGTTCTGCCCTTGATGACGCTCTCGAAAGAGTGGGTCTCTACGCAAATAATAAAAAGGCCGGGCTTGATGATGTTGAATTTATTGTATCAAATATAAGACAGCACTCTGTATTTGAACTTGTTGATGCGTTGGGAAACAGAAACAGCGCCAATATTATGCGATATTTTGATGAGCTTATTTCAAGCAGGGAAGAGCCAATCAGAATAAACGCCATGCTCTCAAGACATATAAGACAACTGTTAAATGTTAAAATTTATCAGTACAAAAAAGTGGATGGACAGTCAATGGGACGACTTCTCGGGGTCCCTCCATTTGTAGTATCAAAGCTTATTGATCAGAGCAGAAAATTCACCTCAAAGTCCCTGGAAAATTCTCTCCAGCGCCTGGCTCTGGCAGACCTCCAGCTAAAATCATCAAGACTCACAGGCCAGCAGGTAGTTGAACTGGCACTTCTTGAACTGGCCCAATATTAATTGTTATCCAATTGGTTTGGGGAGAGGGTAATCTGTAAGAAGGTGGTTGCTTTTGTTTAAGGTAAAATGCAAAGTTAACATGGTGTTGTTTTTTCTTTTAATGCTGCCCGCAGGGTGTGGTCACAGTGGAGCCGGGATTACCAGTAATCCTGTTACTGTTTCCACTGTTTCAAATGATAACCTGGCTTCTGACGGAAGTGACGTCTCAGTTTTAAAAGGGGAAACAGAAACCCCGGCATTCGCATTTTATTTTCAGGATGAAACTCTGCTGATTCCCCTTGGAAAAGGTGTTCGAGAAGTTCGTAAACCTGGTATCTGGATGAGCGATGGGGATGATTCCAATAAAGTTTATCATTATGTTTTGCAGGCTGCGCCAGCTGTTACCGGGCTTCCACTCTGCGCCTGCAATGAACAGAAGGGTGCTTGCGTTAATCAGGCTGTACAGCGGACAATTGATGTGACATCCGGTGTGCCTGTTGCTTCTGATACGGGGTGCACCTGTCACGGCTGGACTGCCCCTAAAGGAGAGGTGGGTGCTGGGGAATATCCGATGTATCGCTCCAATGAATATTACGGTTGGGAATATCGACCCTGCGGGATTGAAGAATATTTATCCCTGCCGGAATCTGTGGTTGGGGGAGCTGTTTATCTTGTTGGTACGGGCAGTTCATTGAGTGACCCCTGCGGCAATTCGTCAGGAACCAATATATACAGTATGTGGGGCAGTGAGATTTCCCTCGCAGGAGAAGTGATGCATGTGGAAAGGGAAGATGTGCAGTGGCAGTACTGCGAGGTTGGTACTCCTCCGTCCGGGCATTTTGATCCCCGGGATACATTGCTGCAATCAGAAGACGGTGGGAGTGAAGACGGGGGCAGTGATGATGAGTATAAGTATCTCTGTCTGGAAAGGGAGCCTGATGTGGAATTTCCTTATGTGCGTAACGGCTTCTTTTGCCGGCTGGGAGAAAATATGTCCGTTGTCGGGTTGGATGCATTTAGGGTGAGCTGCCTGCCGCTGGCTGAAAACTGTCCCTCTACGCTGGATCCCTGCGGTACGGGAAAACGGTTTCCAAAACTAAATAAAGAGGCTATGTGGTGGGCGTCCACTGATGAACGTGGGGCGGCATCATTTATTGACGGGGAAATAACTGTCCATTGGATTGATGAAAATAATAAAATAGTTTCAATTAAGATAAAGGCAGGCAAGATAAAAGCAGGAGATGAGAATTCACCTGTTGGAGTGCAGTATTTCCATGACAGCGCCTCGTTAACAGGGGCAATGGAGCATAATTACTTATCAGAAAATAGTGCTGCAACTGTTGAGTCTAAACTCTGTAAATCCGATGATGATTGTAATGCAATGGGATATTGCGGAGCCCGTTGTCTTTTAGACGGTACCTGCACAAAAGGTATTGCGGGAGAATGTTCAGAAGTATTTCCCTGCGACGAAGGTTATTTTTGTGTGGGGGGCAATTGCGACAGCTGTCGAACTTCAGGGGACTGTTCTAACGAACCCGAAGCTCAGGAATGTATTGATGGGGTTTGTGTTGACGCCAAAGATGGAAAAACGTAAGGATTTGTTATAAACATATTCACTATAAATAGAGTAGCTAATACCCTATGAAATTAATTAAAGAACTTTAAATATAAGGAGTGTTTCAGATGAATGGAAAAATAATTATGATTGCCCTCTGTGGCCTCACCCTGAGCGCCACCGCATGCAAAAGTGCAAAGGAGATGGGGGAAGATGCGGCTAAGAATAAACTGGATTTTGCTCAGGGGGCAGCGGATGTCCTCCAAAAGCAGGGGGGGACACTGGGAGAGACTGTTGGAAAAGGGGCAACCGATCTTGTAAAGGGAATCGGCACCGGAGTCAAAGACTCTGCTCATCCTCCCATTGAAATTAAAAACACGGGACCCCTTAAAGCCGCGGGACTCACGATCCATTCCGCAGTGCAGGAGGGTGATGGCCTGGAAGACCGAACAGTTAACGCCTATATAGGGTTTTCCAGACCGTTCACCGGCAGATTGAAAATGCGTTTATTGGACGAAAAAGGTGTTGAGATAGGCAATGCTGTGGCTCCATTCACAGATCAACCCGGCACCAAAGCGGACAATATCAGGTTTAGTTTTGACTCGTCGGTACGGCTTAGTAAAGTCTCCTATGGAGAGATCTCAATTATTCCCCCCACCCCTTTTAAATTATCTCTGGACCTGGAACCCATGGGGCTTCAGACCGGAAGAATTTTGGAAAAAGACGGCATGCCATTCACCGTTATCCCCTACCTGATTTTCAACAAGTCGTGGAAAGGAACCCTTCAGCTGCGCGCCTATGACGGGGCGGGACTCGAATTGGAACGCAGCGCCATTGACGTAAACAAAGACGCCGACTCTTCGGAAAGCGTCTCCTTCACCTTTTCAAATATAAAACCCCTTCAAGTCTCCAAGTACGAACTGTTTGGCCTCCCCGCTAAAAAAGGACGCTGAATATCCCATCACAGTTTTTGTGGACAGATACTTTAAAAAGGTGTTATAAGTAGTTTCCTTATTAAGAAAATCAAATAAATACTGTTGGAGAAAAAGATTGTGCATGCGCATGCAATATCTTTTTGTTTATGGTATTTATGACATGTAATGCATGTGATAAAGAATCTGTTGATGTCAACAGCTACATAAAATAAGTATTTAATTCTAACCTGGGTAAGGTCTTGAATCTAACCTGGGTAAGGTCTTGAAAGGTCTTGACAAGTGGTAAAGGGATGTTCAACCTTTTTATGGATACTATTAAGGGGATGGGTAAATGAAAGCTATTACATATCGAAAATATGGGCCTCCGGAGGTTCTTCGACTTGAGGAATATCCAAAGCCGGAGCCTGGTGGGGATGAAATTTTAATTAAAGTTCAGGCTGTGGAGGCTACCAAGTCAGATTGTGAATTCCGTTGTTCACGCTTTGCGGTAAAGTGGTTTTGGCTGCCCCTTCGGATTGCCACCGGGGTATTTCGTCCTCGCAACCCTGTATTGGGAGGGTACTTTTCGGGTATTGTAGATAGGGTCGGCAAAAATGTTACTAAATTTAAAAAAGGAGATTCCGTTTTTGGATCTGCCGGACTACGCCTGGGTGCTTATGCCGAGTACCTTTGTCTAAAGGAAAATGCTGTCATTATCACCAGACCTGCCAACTTGGATCATATTCATAGCGCTGCAATGGGACTGGGGGGATTTAACGCCCTGCATTTTATGAGGCTTGCAAAAATCAGGAAAGGGGAATCTGTTCTTATTAACGGCGCCGGAGCAAGCATCGGGACCTTTGCCGTTCAGATTGCAAAGTTAATGGGCGCTAAGGTAACTGCAGTTGACAGTGCCCATAAAGGAGAGATGCTTCGCAGTATCGGTGCGGATCATTTTATCGATTACCAGCAGGAGGATTTTACAAAAAACGGTGGACGCTGGGATGTTATTTTTAATATGGTTGCCGGGTGTTCCTATTCAGATTGCATAAAGTCTCTGGAGCCCGGTGGACGGTACCTGATGGGTAATCCTCGCTTAATTGATATGTTGCGATCGTTTATAACTCCTGTTCACACGGACAGGAGGGTCTACTTTGCATTTGCCCCTGAAAATAGAGATGCGCTTTTTGAACTGAAGGAATTGATTGAATCCGGCAAGATCAGACCGGCAGTTGATAAGGTTTACCCCCTGGCAGATGCGGCAGAGGCACACAAAAGAGTTGAGAGCGAAGAGCGGTCGGGGATTGTAATCCTACGTGCGGGAGATCAGGCAGAATTCTAATTGTGTTTTTAATTTAATTTAAATTGTTTTCGTGAGCTTTTGTTTGAAAATAAATTTAAAAATATTAAGATATTATTAAATGGTATTAAATATAATGATATTGATTTAAAAAGCTAAAACTGATTTTAACATAAGAAGCCTGAGGGTTATTAAAAGAAAGAATATTGAGAATGGGGAAAAGGAATAAATTTATTGTTTTACTGATGAGTGCGACATTCTGTTTTAGTGTGCTCCTTGTAAATGGCAGTGCCTGTGCTGACAGTAGTGATGAAAAAGCAAAAGCTGCTTTTAAAAAAGGTAGCAAACTTTTTGAGAATAAGCAGTACAGCGCCGCAGCTATTCAGTTTAGGATTGCGTATAAATATAAACCCACCTGGAAACTGTTTTACAATATCGGGCAGTGTGAGGCCGGTGCAAAACATTATGGTCAGGCGCTGGAAGCATTTGAGCGATATATGGTTGAGGCCGGTGATGAGATTTCAGATGACAGACGTGAGGAGATGCGCAAAGAGACAACCCGTATGCGCGAACTTGTGGGTATGCTTCAGGTGGACGGCCCAAAAGGTGCGGAGATTTTTATTGACGGCATAAAACGCGGTGAGCTTCCATTGTCGGGGGTGCTTCCTGTTACTGCGACAGTTGAGCACACTTTGTCAGGTGTTTATAATGGTAAAAAACTGTCTGTTGAAAAAGTTAAACTGATGAGCGGTCAGGTTTTAGAGGTAACTCTTGAGGAGACTGAAGAGATTGCAATACCTGTAGCAGCATCTGAAAATAAAACCGAAGAGCAAAAAGAGAGTGAAGAAGTTAAAGAAGTTGCTGAAGAAAATAGCGATGAAGAAAATGCGGTGACCAGTAATTCAGATGCTGAAAGTAACGATGAAAGTAATGCTGAAAGTAACGATGACAGTAATGACGAATCTGAAAAAGAGGTTTATGCTTCTTCATCTCAAAATGATTTAGGGAGCAACAAATACAGGATATTGAAGATTGCCGGTATTGCTTCTATTGGAGTTGGAGCTGCTGCACTTATCGGGGGCGGAGTTACAGGACTTATTGCTTTAAATAAAGAGAAGGAGATAAAAGACGCCTGTCTTGATGGTTATAACGGGTGTGTTGTTTACGACAACATGGATCAGACAGTTTCGTCCAGAGACACTCTTGGCAGGTTGAGTACGGTATTTTTTGCAGCAGGTGGGGCGATTGCTACTGCGGGTGTGGTTCTGCTTGTAATTGGTATAAAAAAAGGCAAAACCGAGAAGGTTTCAAAGAGGCTGACCATATTGCCAGTAGCTGCATCAAATGGTGGTGGCGCAATTTTAGGCTGGAGGTTCTGATATGTATAAAAGAGTTTTAATGTTTTTATTATTAGGGATCATAGCCGGTTGCAATGCCATGTTTACAGATGTGTTTTATAAAGCGACCCCCACTGATTCAGATACAAATAGCGACACTGACACCGACACGGACACAGACACTGATACGGACTCGGACACAGATACCGATACAGACACAGATACTGACACTGATACTGATACTGACACTGACCCCGGACTGATTCCACCACCTGTTGGAATATTTAAAATGGGTAAGTTTGAGGTTCTCGACACCAACTACGTCCAGTCCGGACCAGACTGGCATGGTGAATTCTGGTTTCATGCTGATCCGGGAGCAACTATTGATACTGATGCAATAAACAGTGTGAACCCTGGAGGACAGATCTGTGTTACAGGTTCAATGACATATACTGATGAAACGAGTCCCGGCTATGTGAGTTTTGGAATGAATATTAATCAGGAGCAAAGTCAGGCAGCATTATTTTTAGAACCTTTAGGGGATGGGGTCTTTTATGATTTAACTGACTCGTCAACTGCAATTAGTTATAGTTACAACATCGGTGCTGATGGCGCTACATACGAACCAATGAAAAACTGGTGTCAGCAATTTCCCGTAAATAACAGTGTTGCAATTCCATATGATCAGTTTACTACAGAGTGCTGGGCAGGGGGTAGCCATGTCCCATATGATATGGAACCAATCAATAAATGGTCGGTTTCCATGTCAGTTAATCAGGGATTAACAGAAGATTTTAATGTATGCATAAATAATGTTGCTCCGTTTTTATACTGGGATTACGATCTTCTTGAGGAGGGTGGAAATACCTTTAATCAAATAGGCCCATGGAGCGGACCTGTCTGGTTTGTGCCCCCTAAAGGTGGAAGTGCAAATTTAGCAGAAGGATGGATACCATATCAAGGTGACGGTAATCCACTTTGTGCCGCAGGTGAGCTGGCTGCTGATGTTGATTCTGTTGGAATAATAGGGTATACTCTTAACGGTCAGAATGCCGGCATGGGTACTGACATTATTGACGGAGAGGGACTCTTTGTAGATTTTACCAATCATACAGATTATCCGTTACAGATAGTTCTTGAAAATGCGGCTTCAGATAATTTTATTGATGATTTTTGTGTATTTATTGAAGGATCAGGGCCAAAACGTATTCCCTGGTCTTCTTTTAAAACAGAGTGCTGGGGCAGCACAGGAAAACCCTACAATAGAGAAGCTATTACAAGTATTGACTTTATTGCTACAGGAGATGTTTCCGGAACACGAAAATTTGATTACTGTGTAAACGAGCTAAGACCCTACTTTTAAATCATTTAACAGGATAATATTTATTTTGCCGGGTTGCCTTTTGCAATGGCGTCTTTTGAAAGATCTTTTGTGAGTACAGCTCCCGCACCTAGTAGCGAGTTGCTTTCGAGGGTTCGGTTTTCTAGAACAACACTTTTTGCACCGATAAAAACTGAGGGTTTAACTGTTACATTTCCGTTTATTACAGCTCCTGCTGCAATTATTGAGTAGTCTCCTATTATTGAGTCGTGACCAATAACACTGTTTTGAAGAATCATTACATGGTGACCGATTGCAACGGATGGTCCTATGTTTACTCCTGCAAGAATAACTGTACCGTTTTTTATGGTTGCCGAGGGGGATACAACAGCACGGGGATGAATGATTGAAATAAAGCGTTCATTGTTAATACCGCTTCTTTTAATTATCTCCTCTTTTAATTTAAAACTTCTTGTGCTGCCGATTGCGTTTACAAAACAGAGATCTTTAAAGTGTTGGGCATCGTTTATTTTACCTAATATTGGAGGATATTTATCATTTATTTTTTTATTGTCACTGTCATCAAAAAAACCTGCAAGCCGGTACTTTTGAGATTTACTGTTGATGGCTTCTATGGCATCGGCTACATCAAAACAGTTTCCTCCGTAGCCCAATATTGCAACATCTGTTATTTTAGAATCTTCAAAAGTATCCATATGGAATCCTTATTTATCAACAATCTCTTTAATAGCCGCAATTAAAAGCTCCACCTGCTTTTGGGTGCCGACAGTAATTCTTAAAAAATTATCAATGCGATTACCTTTAAAATGTCTCACAAGAATATTCCTTTTTTTTAGCTCGGCGGCAATCTCACCTGCGGGAATATTTTTATGTTCCGCAAAAACAAAATTGGCCTTTGAATCTAAAACATTAAACCCGAGAGTTTTTAAACTGTCTGTAAGAACCCTCCGTGCATCAATAATTTTTTGTACGCTTTTTTGGAGATACTCTGTGTCATTTAAAGCTGCAGCTCCACCGGCTATTGCAAGGTTATCGAGCGGGTATGAGTTAAAACAGTTTTTTATCCTGGTCAGACCTTCAATGAGATCCTTTTGGGCAACTGCAAATCCTACTCTTAACCCGGCAAGACTAAAGGATTTTGATAGTGTTCTTATAACAATGAGGTTGTCATAATTATCAATAAGTGAGACTGCTGATTGGCCTCCGAAATCAATGTATGCCTCATCAATAACAACAAGTCTCTCACTGTTTGATCTTAAAAGTTCTTCAACTTTTTCAAGGGGCAGATAAATTCCCGTGGGAGCATTAGGATTTGGAAAAATAATATCTCCGTCAACTTTTTTATAATTTTCAATATCAATTTCAAAATTGCTGTTAAGGGGGATTGTCTGGTAATCGATATTGTAAAGTCCGCAGTAGACCGGATAAAAACTGTAAGAGATATCGGGAAAAAAGAGGGGGGATTTTTTATCTGTAAAGAAACCCTTAAATAGGTGAGCAAGAACTTCATCTGAACCATTACCCGCAAAAATTTCATCTTTGTCTCTTTTAAGCCACTTTGCAGCTGACACCTTTATCCCTTCGGATTCAGGATGGGGATAGAGCCTGAGCTTTTCATTTAATCTGCAACTGATTGCCTCTATTACCTTTTGAGAAGGGCCATAGGGATTTTCGTTGGTATTAAGTTTGATAATATTATCAATATTCAGTTGTTCCCCGGGGATATAAGGGTCAAGGGTTTTAATTAACGGACTCCAGAATCTGTTCATAGTTTTACCCAATCAAATTAATGTTTTCGTCAACAGGGCCTGCAAGGCTTATGATCATTTTACTATCTTTAAAAAACAGTTCAGCTGCAGCACGTACCTGATTTAATGTCACTTTTTCGATAGAATCAATATATTTTTTTTCTGAATCTTCTCCAAGTCCATAAATATAACCAAGAGACATATCCGCGGATCTTGTTGCGTAGTTTTGAGATGCAATTTTTTTTAGTCCCGTAATACTGCTTTTGACTCTTTTAAATTCTTCTTTTGATGGTCCGTTTAAAATAATGTCCAATAACTCTTTTTTAATTATTTCAACAACTTTAACTTCATTTCCAGGGGTTATGGCTGCGTAAAAAGCTGCAAATCCAGGGACCAGTCCTTCAAAAGAGAAAGAGGAAACCTCGTATGCCAAAGAGAGTTTTTCTCTTATGATATTAAATAATCTTCCGCTTGAGCCTCCAATAATTTCCATTAGAATATCAAGTGGATATTTTTGTTCATCATGAAGAGTCGTACCTTTAAATCCAATAACCACATGTGACTGTTCGCTATCAATTTTTTTAACAATTTGAGCACTCTTTTTTAAATGACTCCACGGTTTAACCTCTTTTGAAGGGGGAGCTGTGTACTCTCTTTTAAAAAGTGTCCCTGCAAGATTGACTGCCTCATTTACATTTACAGCTCCGCAGATAGAAAGGACCATTTTGTTTTGTATGGCCCGGTTATAAAATGAGCTGAGGTTTTTACTATTAATTGTATTCAAGGAATCCATAGTTCCGTAAATTGAACAGCCGTAAATATGATCTTTAAAAAGTGTCTTTTTAAAATTTCTAAAGGCAATGCTTTTTCCTTTAGTTGAAGATTCTTCTATCATACTTTTTGTAATTTCAATTTCACGGTCAATCTCCTTTTGCGAAAACAGGGGATGTAACAGAGCTTCAGACATAAGTTCAAAACCTTCATTAAAGGACTGAGCCAGAAACTCTCCTGAAATTCCAAAGGTATGTTTACCGGAAAAGCCCTGAATTGACGATGGTATGAGATCCATTATTTTGGCAAATTCATCAGGGGATTTTAAAGATGATCCTCTTGTTAAAAGAGAGGACATGATATGAAGAATACCCTTGCTGCCACTGGGTTCACTACTTTGCCCAAATAGAAAAGCAGCTCTTGCAGACACTGTTTTTGCTCCTTTTACAGGTTCAATTATTATTGTATCTCCATCATCGGTTTCATAAATGTATCTTGATCCTTTTTTCTCCATTTTTATATTTTTTGAGGAACTCTTTTTAAATGCCTCAGTTATAGAGTCTGTAATAATTTTTTTTATCTGGCGATTGTCCTCTTTTTGACTATCAGGAATAATAATACCAGCGGTAATCGAATCTTTTGTAATATATTTTTCGGCAACTCTTTTAATATCCCCTGGGGTTACTCTGCTTATTTTTTCGTAATAGACAGATGCATCGTAATCGGGGTTTCCGGTGTATAAAGATGAGTAACCTGCTTTTCTTGCAACAGCTTCAACACTTTCATAAGAAAATGCGTCGTCACCTTTTAAAAGCCTGACAGCTTTATTTACCTCTTCAGATGATAAAATATTCTGTGTCAGAAAATTTAGCTGTAAACAGAGTTCTTTAAAAAATGGAGCCAGATTTTGGCTTTTAACCTTTGCAAAGATGTTTAAAAGACCGGTTCTCCAGGGGGTGTATGCCATTGCATCAATATCTTCAGCCAGCATACTGTTTCGTACAAGTATTCTCTCAAGCCGTGAACTTTGTCCCTGGCCGAGGATTGCCCCAAGAACATCAAGAGCAGGAACATCATCATGGGTGTATTGGGGAACCTGCAATCCTATAGCAACACTGCAAAGGGAGTGTGGCATTTTCTTTACAGAAATAGAACATTTTCTATCTGTATTTATTTTGAGTGGAGAGTATCGCTTAATTTTTTTTGTTAACTTGTTCAAGGGAGATTTAGTAAAAAATTCTTCAGCATATAAAAATATTTTTTCGATGCTGAAGTTTCCGGCAATAACCAGTGTAAGATTGTTGGGCCTGTAAAATCTTTTGTAAAAATCCAGGAGGTCATTGCGGGTGAATTTTGATACAACCCCAGGGAATCCCGTTATAGGGGCACCATAAGAGTTATCTTTAAAAAGATTCTTAAACATAAGCAGGCTGGCAACAGTTTCAGGATCGTCATAATCCATATAGATCTCTTCAAGAATTACACTCTTCTCCTTTGCGAACTCATGCTCATCAAAAAGAGGGTTAAAAATAGCATCACTTAAAAGCTGGAGGGATTGTTTTGCAAATTTTGTCTGAACTGTAAGGTGAAAAACAGTTTCGTCAAAAGATGTCCATGCATTAATTGCCCCTCCCATGGTGTCTATCTCGCTTGATATCTCCCCCACTCTTCTTGAAGGTGTACCTTTAAAAATCATGTGCTCAATTACATGGGCAATACCACCGTTTGAAACAGTTTCATCAGCTGACCCCGCACCAGCCCATAGCTGGGCTGACATAACTTTTGGTCCGTCTGTTTTAATAACAATTACTTTAAGACCGTTTTTGAGCACCCGCACCTGATGATTCATGTAGACTCCATAATTTAAATTCTAATTTAAACAAAAAGAAATATAACGCTGAGAAGATATAAAAACAGAAGAATACCCCCGTCAATTCTGCCGAT
This sequence comes from Deltaproteobacteria bacterium, assembly GCA_016937935.1. GTDB lineage: Bacteria > Myxococcota_A > Polyangia > JAAYKL01 > JAAYKL01 > JAFGVO01. The sequence goes on from JAFGVO010000325.1 coordinate 20,901, forward strand.
TTTCCATTTGATTGCCATAATCGGATACAGGACGAAAACCGAGAGTAGAAAGAAAATAAAACTTGGGGAGGTAATATTTACATTGGTATTTATAGGGGCAATAGTTGCAGATACACCAAGTATCAATGTCATATTATAAAGATTGGATCCAAGAACATTTCCAATTGAGAGATCCCCTTCGCCGTGTCGTGCTGCAACAGCTGAGGCTGCAAGTTCCGGAACCGAAGTTCCAAAGGCAACCATGGTCATAGCTACTATCTGTTCGCTGATTCCTGCAAAGGTCGCAACTCCCACAGCTCCTTTCACCATAAAGTGGGCACCTCCCGCAAGGGTTGGAATGCCGAGGAGCAAATAGACAATATGTTTTGCCTTTAATTCAGGCCTTTCCCAGTTCTCAACAGCAGAAGCCCTTCTGTTTTCATTGAATGCTCTGACAAAGGTGTAAATTGTATAACCTGCAAAAATTATAAGAAGAATAATTCCGTCAACTCTAGAAAGTTCACTGCCATAGGCAGCCATAAAAACAACTGCCACAGAGATTACTGCAACAAGAGTGAGATCCTTTTTGAGAGTGTTTTTTGAAACAGCCATAGGGGCAAGAAGAGCTGAAATACCAAGGACAAGGAGAATATTTATAATATTGGAGCCTAGAACATTTCCAAGTGCAATCTCATTGTGACCCTGAAAAGATGCAATTGAACTTACAACAAGCTCAGGAGCCGAAGTTCCAAAAGCAACAACTGTAAGTCCCACAACCATAGAGGAAACTCCAAAATATTTTGCCAGCTTTACGGCACCTTCAACAATACCTTCAGCACCCAGCCAGACAAAAAAACCTCCAACTGCCAGCAATGCGATATCCACTAATAGATTTATCATCTAGATTTTCCCCTTAAGCAGAATAGTTTATCTGCATTCCCACTTCATATAGCTCTGTTTGGCTTTTTTAAAGTTTCGAGATCTTTTTATTTTTTTAACGGCCTTGTTATAGGTTCCCATATCAGGAAAGAAACCCCTTGCCAGAATGCTCTCTTTAGAAGCTGAATTACTTCCGTTTTCAACACATGCAAGTCTTGCTGCAGTCTGTGCCAGATGTGTTGAATCATAATCGGCATTTTTTAAACGTTCAATATTTTTTTTGCTGTTGATATTTCCGGGATCAAGAGCCAGTGCTTCGTTTAAAAAGGCAAGTGCACTCTCTGTAGAATCATTTTTAAGGGCAACAGTTGCAAGAATTGTTTTGGCTTCAGCTTTGGCTTTGTTATTCCTTGATTTTTCAAGGGCAGCTGCTGCGAGTTGTGACGCTTTTCCAAAGTCATCTTTTCTTAAGTATATAAGAGCCTGCTTGGTATATGCTGAGCCAATTGATGGATTTAATGAAATTACCTTTTTATAGATTTCAAGAGCACTGTCAAAATTCCATGCAAAGTACTCTTTTTCGGCACTTGCATAGACCTCTTTAACAGTTTCGATTGTTTCAAGCTGATTACCTAAATATTTATCAATCTGAACACTGTTGAATGTTATTGTTTTATATGTCTGACCATACCATTGCTGTATGATCAGATTTATTTTAAGATCCCCGTCAAGGTACTCGGTTATAACCTTGTCATGGCCTGCTTCGGTTGTTTTTACTTTTGTAAAGAACCCTGAGAGAAAAGCCTCATTAATGGATGCTGCGTCGGCATCATTTCTAAACTGCATGGTGATATTGTAAAGATGATCATTTGTAAAAAAGAAGTTTATTACAGGAGCTCTTCCATCGGGTTTTCCTCCGGGAAACATATCCAGTTTATTTGCATCTTTAATCCAGTCATATCCATCAGGGCCTACAAGTTGAGATGTTGCAAACATTTTGGATATGCTTGAAGCAGATGTGCCAAGAAGGCCGCATATATTTTTTGAATCTCCACCATCAGCAATTTTTTTAAGAATCGAAATCCAGGGGAAATCGCTTCCGAGTGTTGAAATGTCTTTGCATTTTTTTCCCGCAGCTGGAACTGAATCTTTTACTTCTTCTAATGATTTCTCAATAGTTTTCTCAGTTTTTTCCGGCGCCGGAGTTTTAACTTTTTCAGTGGTATTTGTTGTTACAACCTCTTTAGGCGTTACAACCTGAACATCTTGTTCTCCTACGGGGATTATTATTAAACCGGCAATAAGAAGTGTTAAAATAAAAGCAGAACCACCAAGAATTAACATTTTTTTGTTGTTATCCAGCTTGTTCCAGGTTTTTAAAACTTTATTTTGCGGAGTTGTATTATCATATTTCTTTCTGATTTCGTCAGGATCAATTTTAGCTGTTCTTTCATCTGACTCATCTGATTCATCTGAAGAAAAAACGCTATCTGCTCTTAGAGGCGCCGGAGGTTCTGATTTAATAGGAGTATGTTCTATAATCTCAGAAACGACGGGTCTGGTTGAGTGTTCATCAAGATCGATAAGTTCCGAGTTGTCAGCATCCGGAATCCATGCTTCATCTAAAAGAGGATCGGAATCTGATTGTGCCTGCTGTGGAGGAGGTACTATTGCAGGAATTCCAAGCATTGTTCTTTTTGGGGATGGAAGATTACCTGAAACAGCCGGATTTTGTAATAACGGAGCAGCAGGTACAGTGGATGTTCTGGGCAGTGATGGAACCGGTGCCTGACCTGGCTGAGGAAATGAGAGTGCCGGAGCTCTCGGTGTATTTGGAGCTGCCGGTGTCGCCGGTTTTAGTACTGCCATGGCCACAGGAGGAGAAGGTTCTTTTATATTATTTTGTTCTTCTATCACATCAATTTTATCAGGCTCATCAGGCTCATCAGGCTCACTTATCTCATCAAACTCTATTGGAAGCTCTTCCATAATTGAGATCTCGTCATCAATAGCTTCAATTTCATCAACAGGCTCAATTTCATCAAGATTAATAAGCCCGGAGTCACCGCCAATTAAAGGAAGTTCTCCACTCTCCTGATTTTCACTGGCCATGCCCGCCAGATATTCAGCCGGCATCTGCATTACAGTTGTTTTTTCATTGTCGTGAGAAGCAGGAGCGTCCCTCATCATATCACTGCCTGTTGATACGGGCGTGTTGTCCTTGTCTTTATGGCCTGCTCCGGAAATATTTTCGAGATCGATAAGTTCAGAACTTTCGCTGTCAGGAATCCAGTTTTCATCAACTGTCTCGGCAGTGACCGACAGGGGAGGTGAAACCTTTGGTATTGACGGAATCGCAGGTCTATTAATTGAAGGTGGTTTTGGAATCGAAGGTTTATTATTCTCCATTTCTGAAAAAAAACTGGACCCTCCATTATTACTCAGACTTGCACCGCAAAATTTACAATTTGATGCAGTGATTGGCAGTTCTTTATTGCAATCGGGACATTTTTTAAAGTTATTCATGGCAGCTCATATTTCGAAAAAGTTAAGTTTACCGTCTTTTACGGTATGATTTTTGCGGAAGTCTACCAGTTTTAAGCATAGTAAACAATCATAATAAAAGAACATTTTTTAATTTGAGAAGTAAAAAATTTAAAATAAATGCCAGATTTTCATCAGATTAACCAGCATCTGTCTATCCTGCTCGATAAAACTCTCCATGGCAGAAAAAAGGTCAAACTTTTCAGCGGTTTCAATTTTGGCAAGACCAAGTATAAGTAGTCCACCCTGCCTGGAAGCGGTATCCTCAACTTCTTTTACCCAAGCATAAAGAGTTTCAGGATTCCAGGGATTTATTCCTTTTGCATCGATGAGGCAGCTGAATCGCTTGGCAAGGGAGGGAAGTCGTATACCTGGATGGAGGTCAGTTCTTTCGTATGCTCTTATGGGAACACTGTTTTTGTAATTTTCAGTCACGCGCTGGTTCCGTATATAGTTATTATTTTTGCATTTTCAGGATCTGAATCTCATTTTGGGCTTTTTGAAGCTCAGCCTGAAGGTTATCTTTTTCAGCCTGTACTTTTTCAAGTGCATTTTTTAAAACTTCTCCGCCGCTTATCCCGCCAGCAGCTCTTGTGTTAAAAGCCATAGTCTGAAATTTGGAACCTGTTCTTCCACCATTGGCTGATCCGGAAAATGTAGGTGATGTTCCCATTTTAACTGCGGCAAGTTTTTTAATTTGAGCCAGTTCATCCCTTGTCTTCTGATGTGCAACCATCTCCAAATCCAGTTTAGCCTGAAGCTCATCATGAATATCGCTGTCACTTTTATGAACATCACTGTCTTTAAATGTGGGAGGTGGAGGTTTGGGTCTGTTATTACTGTCTTCAAGCTTTTTATTGAGTTCTTCAATTTCATCTTTAAGAGTATCAAGATCAAAAAGAGCTCTTGATTTTTCACCTTCGACTTTTGCGAGCTGAGAAGTTAATTCAGCAATCTCGCTGTTCTCATTTTCAGGGCTGTTTTCAGTTTTAATACTGGCAATAGTCTCCTTTAGGGAGTTGTTTTCTTTTTCAAGTTCAGTTTTTTCTACAGTCAGTGAGTCAATGCTTTTTTTAAGCGCATCTGCTGTTTTATCAGAAACTCCGGTATTTTGTGGGGTGGAAATCTTTGAAGTGCTGTTTTTGCCAATAGAATAACCTGATAACCAGAGTAATATTGAACCTGTAAAAATTGAGGCGGCAATTATTATAAACAGTTCCATTACCTTACCTCCTTAATAAGTTCTATAGTGACCTTAAGGCCCTCTGCCTCTGGAGTCTGAGCTACATCTTCAACAATCCTTGAATCTTTAATTTTAACAATTTCACGTATTTTTGAAACAACAACATCTGCTCCAAAAAGTGCTCTTTTGCTGCTTTTATTACTATTATTGATTCCAGTTGCCTTGATAACAAGTTCTGAATTTTTCAGTAGAATATCGGCAATTGCTTTAATCGCTTCCAGGTCACTATCACTCATCTGATATTTCTTCTCAAGGGTAAAAGTCCATTTCATCTCCCCGGAAGTTGCAGCTTCCTGTGCGGGGGTCTGACCGGCATCACTATCTTGTGTGACGGGAGCTGTAACAGAGGCACTTTTTGTCTCAGCTTCTTTATTTACAGCTTCTTGTGCAGAAGAAAGTGTTCTTTTTATTTTGTCGTGATTTTTTTTATGGCTGTCACTACCCCGAGACTTTATTTTATTTAGAGAATTAACGTCTCTTGAATGTCCATCACCCTTGTGGCTGCTCATCTTTTTTGCAAATTCAGGAATAGTTAAAATACCCCCGGCAATAAGCAGTGCACCTGCAATTGCCAGAATCAGTCCCGTAGTATTTGATTTTTTATCTTGTTTACTCATAATTTATAAAATTATTGTCCCGTCTCCTGTTACGGTTTTTTGTGCTAAAATTGAATTATTCTTCTTTTCACGTTCAATTGCAATATCAAACGCACCTTTTAAAAGTTCGGGAAATTCATCTGTAACTTTTTTAAAATCATCAACTTCGAGCATAAGAACAGCGGTATCCTCAGCTGCAGTTACAGTTGCGGTGGATGGTTTTTGTAATATGAGAGAAATTTCTCCAAAAAGATCCCCTGGAGACAAAACCGCCACCTGGGAATTTTCGTTGTCAATATCTTTTAAAATTGAAACCTGCCCCGAAACAATGAGAAAAAGACCTTTGGGGGGGTCACCTTCAACTATGATCTGTGTACCACCTGAAAAATAATCAGTATGAAATCTTGCAATGAGATCAGCTCGTGATTTTACTGGTACAAAATTTAAAACTGGAGAGATCTGAATAAGATTTTTAAGCATTCGTGCATGGCAAAAGGCAATTAAAACATCTGCAATCTGAGGAGAAGATAAAGCAAGTTGTTCCAGTTTTGCCTTGTCTGCTTTTAATAACAGAGCACTCTCTTTTGCTGTAACGCTTGCGGCTCTGCTGGTTCTTGAAACAATAGCCATTTCACCAAAAAAAGCCCCGGGCCCGAGGGTTGCAAGTTTTACGAGGGTTGTCTGATCATTGTTGTCAAGGCGTTCAATATCCATTAGACCAAAGGCAATAATGAACATCTCCATTCCAAGATCACCTTCATTGATAACTTTTTGACCGGGTTTCACCAGAACCGGCTCTAAAGAATCAGCCAGTTTTACAAAGCTATCCTCGTCAAGGGATGAAAACAGAGGGAGTGCGGGCAGTTTGCTGTCACTGTTTCTGTTTGTCATGGCCTCACCCCAGGCGACGGCCATTTGAGCTGTTGCTTTTTCGATGGCTTCAGCTATTGGCAAATCTTTTGGCCAGGGAGGTAAATCAGAAAGGGGAGGTCTTGGAGGAAGAACCTCCATATCTTCAATATGTTTTGAATTTTTTGAATATAAGCCTGCGATTTTAGTAAAAACAGGTGCGGGATCTTCACCAAATTCTCTTAATTCCAGAGCACTTGTCAGTGCCCATACAGGGTGACCATCTTTTGCCATTGCGATGGATACATTTTTAAGATTTTTTATGGCGCTTGCTTTTTCTCCAAGATAATAAAGTGACCTTGAAAGAATGTACCAGCTGAAAAGATCATCCGGGCTTTCTGTAAGCATGGCTCCGGCCATTTTTAAAGCGGATTCATTATCACCTTCAATAATAAGTGACCATGCTTCTTTATGGCTGCATTTGGAATCGGACATTGAAAAAACTCCCTTTTTAGAGGAAACCGTTTTAGCAAAAAATATTACACATATCTTAGTGCCAAGAGATAAAAGGGGCAAATAAATATCAACATTATTTTATAAAACTAAGATGGGCGGATAAACTTTAAAATGACATAATTTAGAAAGTTGGATTATTTGACTTTAAACTCTTTTTCGGTGGCGATTTCATTATTAATATAGATTACAGCTTTATAATTGCCTGCATATAATTGCTCAGGATCCCATTTAGCACTCATTGAGCCGCTTCCTCCTCCGGGAACAGGTGTGTTCACAGAGTAGTAAACGGTCTCACTGTTTCCTTCCACCATAACCCAGTCAATTGCTATTTCAGAATCAGGGTAAAGATCGAGAAATCTTAAACCGCAGAAAATTGTTCCGGTGCCGGATTTAAAAATTTCAGTATTTTTTTGGGGCATCTGACCGGATCCCAGTCTGTCTCCAAGTGCGACGTAGTCAATTGTAGGCCCCATTGAAGCATTACCAATGGCAAATTTAGTCTCTTCTAGGGTTGCTCCGTCTTTTTCAATCTCAACAGTATAGGCTCCACTTGGCAGCCCTCCTGAAGAACCGATATTCGCAGAAAAGCGACCGTTGCCGTTTACATGAATAACTGATTCATTAAATATTGAGTCTCCTCTGTACCATTTAATGGTGAGGTCAGTGTTTGACATTACATTTGAAACCTTAAAAGTTGCATTAAGATTTACAGCGGATTTGAATCTCATGGCAGGCTTTACAGGGACTCCGTTTTTATTGACTTTTTTAGCAATCTTAAACTGTGAGATTGTAATACCTTTTTTAAACGGGTCCTCTCCCAGAATAACAAAAGTGTCACTGCCGGCCTCTTTGCCGTTTACAATAACTCTGACTGTATAGTCCCCAGGCATAAATTTTCGTCCTGGAGGTGTAAATGATGAAATAAAAGAGAATGTATCAGAGCCGTAAATATCCTTTGTTAAAACGGGTTCTTCAATATTATTATTAAACCATAAAACTTTTATCTGGGCCTGAGTTGGAATTTTTCTTAATTTACCTACAAAATAGATAATTTTCTGTTTGGGATTAACCTCTTTTAAACTGTTTCCAATTGCACGAAATCTCTGTTCGTCTACTTCATCTGTAAATTCGGATTGAATAAGCTCGGGATGATAAAAATCATCTGCAGTGAGTTTAACCTTTGGAAGATCATCTGCAGTATTGGTTTCTATTTGCTGATCTTTTGGACCGCAACCTAAAAGCTGTAATATAAAAAAAGTAAAAATAACAGCAGGTTTGAGTAGATTTTGTCTCAATATGAAAAAAAGATTTTTAGAATGGTTCATAAGCAACTCCGTTAGTAAAACATCTATCTGCAAGAGGCCGCAGAGATTAGCGGACGACATAATATCAAAAACGAAGAAAAAATTAAATCAAAAAAAATAAAGAGTTACTTCCTCTGATTCAAAATGTTAGTAATAATTTTCAGACGTTAATAATTACAAAATCTTATATGCAAAATAATAACAACAATATTTATAAAAATTCTCTTTTAAATGTACTTCCTGTCTCAATAGTTCAAGGCACAGCAGACAGACAACAAACAA
>JAFGVO010000326.1 GCA_016937935.1 Deltaproteobacteria bacterium
ACTTTAGTAATTAAATAACTTTAGTAATCAACATTTTTTTTAAAGCATTAATCAATTTAAAGCGCATTAGTGTCAAATACTCTTACATTGGTTTTTTCCTGAAGTTCTTCAACTAAAAGAATATTTCTTTTTGTCCGGGCATTGCTGCGGTAGGGACGCATAAAAAAGCGCATTCCAATCATGGAGCCTCGTCTCATATCTTTTGCGCAAAATTCCTTTGCCGGGTCTGTAAGACCCTGAGATGAATCATTTGCTATATAATAATTGCCCGCAAGGGTTTGTATTGATGGTGCAGCTGCTCCTGCAATAAAAAATTGAAATCCAAATGTAGGATCGCCTGTTGCTGTAGAAGGAAGAAAATCGCCAATTGGCGGTTCATTTGGAACAAGGCGGTGGGCGATTTCAATTTTATAAATGTGCCGGATAAGTATATTTTTTCGTTTTTTGTAGGAATTGTCAGTAAGGTCAATTTCATCATAAACAAGATCCACCTGATCAGGATCACGGCTGTCGCGTCCTGTTTTAAGAAAAAGATCAAAACGCATTATAGAACCCTTAACAGGCGCATCTGTTTCGCGGCGGGGTTTGCACATAAGAAAGGACATAATTTTTGTTTCAGCATTTTTGGGGCATTGATGGGTGCTCATTCCAAGACAGTTGGAAAAAGGGCTTTCCTGTTCGGGATTAGCTGCACCATCAACAATATTATAAAATTTACCATTTATTGAGGGATACTGCATGCTGGCAGGTATCGGGGGACCGTCTCCGCCGTTATCCTTGGCGTGGGGCTGATAAATCATGGAAAAAGTTGCATCTTCGCCCGCAATACCACCCTCATCCCCAAGATACTGCAGTGCTTCCTCCTTGCCGGGAAGGTCTCCTGTGCCGCCGTTTGGTATGTAGCCCGGGGCATCGTTTTTACCCGAAGTCAGATAAAAGCTTTCTGTACAGTAAAACAAACCGTTTTTCTTCTCATCAGGATTTGAAAAAATTATTTTGGAAGGGTAAGTGGCCTGCTGAATCTTTTCTTTAAGCAACTTTGAAGCAAGCTTCATTTCCCTTTGACGCCGGAGTTTCCATTGGCTCACATCAAAGGATCCCATTATTCCTGAAAAAAGATCATAAACAACTGTTACCAGCAGGGAGAGGACAGTCATTCCGATCATGAGCTCAAGGATTGTAAAGCCCTTTTTCTTTTTTTTTAATAGCATTTTTCCTCCTGAGGGAATAAATAGATTAATTATTCAATAATATTTTATCTCTATTTTTATCTATTTTATTTTATTTTTATCTATTTTTTTTCTGTTATCTTTTATATGTATCTTTTTATTTTATCTGTGTCTTTCCAGCTTTTCTATTTTGGTAAGGGTTGTTTCTTCCTGATGTGTACGCCCGGAAAATGCACCTGAATCAGCAGCTGCGGCTCCGGCAGCCGGGGTGTCGAGCCAGCTGGCAATTGCATATACCTTTATTTGCACTGAATCCTGTTCAGTGTACTCTTCATTGTTGGACCCTGTATTAAGAAGTTTGGAGGATAATCTTATAAGCCCTTCTTCTGCCCAACCTGAAGTGGCAAAGGTTCCTTCTGAGCGCTTGTTTTCCATTACAACTCCGAAACTGCCCGTGTATGGATCGGGCTGGGCATTGGCTGCTGAACATTGGCCATTTGGATCAATATCAGTTGCAATGCATGTATCGATATCAACCACATTATCAACATCACTTGGATACGCAGCAAGGTCAGTTGATCTTAAATCGCCTTTAAACTGATCAAGGTAGCAGTAATACTGGCTGTTTGTGCCGCCTTTACCCTTGGTAAACTGAGGCCCCGGGGCTCCGGCCACAACATCGGGTGTTATAACATCATTACCGTTTTCATCAGGAAGTGAGGCCACATAATCACAGTCATCAAAATAAAGATTATGAAATGGGTGTTTTTGCGGATAAGTGTGCGAATTATTGGGGAAATTACCGCTTGCTTTGCCGTTTCCGCTCCATTTCAGGGCATCATAAAATTCTTCGCGCAGCTCTTTTATTTTCATAAGAGTAAGCTGAACTCCTGATGCGGCAAGCCAGGATGCACGGATTTTTTTGGTTATTTTTTCACCCTCTCTGCGGGTTGTTTTGGCTGTCTGCATGAGTGTGGCAGCAAATATCATCATAAACATGGCAAATACAAGTACCAGAGCAATGGCAAAACCCTTTTGTTTGATTTTCACAGAATTAAAGTGATTTATTTTTAAGTTCATAATAGACCTCTAATCGCTTAACTTGGATTTGTATGCAACAAGACTTATTGCTTTAACGCCCTTTGCACTGTTAATATCAAAATTGGCAAAATTAAGACATCCTTTTTGTTTTTCATAAGCAACGGTTACAACAATTTTTTTTAACCGCCCGTCTTTTTTGTCTCCCTGCAGCCATTTATAGGGGCGCCCGGAGTCTGCACCTGTAAAGCCCGGCGCATCACCAAAAACTTTAGTGTCTCCCTCACCGGTTTCATCGATGAGATCAGATGATTCAAAAGACCATGATCCACCGCCGGCAGCCATTTTATTGCCGCTCCAGTGGCTTGTTTCATTTGTTTCAAAATACTGGAGCCTGATTGGAACAACCTGACAGTAAACACTGATTATATATGTTATTCCGCGGTCATCTCTGTAGCTGGACTTATTATTTGTATGAAGAAGTTCAGTGTTGTAGGTTGATTCATCTTTAACTGTTCCGGGATGATCTATAATTATCGATCCTCCCGCTGCGGCTTTATTGAGGCTGTCAGCATTATAGCCGTCAACAAGACCTTGATTGGTAAACTGATTTAATCCGCCCGGGAGCAGGCAGATAAAAGGAATGTCATTCATAAGGGTTGTCATTATTCTGTTTGCGGCTTCTGTAGCTTCTACTTCGGATTCATCACGCACACTTTGATTTTGGCCTGATTGCATAACCCCCATGATCGGCACAAGAGCGAGAGCCAAAATTCCCATTGCAAACATTATTTCAATAAGTGAAACACCACGCTTACCCATGGATAGAGTTATTAATGAAATTAATTTGTTTGAAAATAATTTTTTTTGGGTAAACACATTACCTCCAGGTACATTTTTAAAAAAGATTAATTGTTTAAAAATA
>JAFGVO010000327.1 GCA_016937935.1 Deltaproteobacteria bacterium
AAACTTCAAAGAAAAGTGCTGAAACTTCAAATGAAAGCGTTATCGAAAGAAAAAAAATTGAGGGTAAAACTGGAAGTAAGAAGCCTATAAAAGGCTCTGTTATTGATGATGTTGTTATCCAGGCTTTTGAGCAGTTACATGAGATATACAATTACAAAGATCATGATGTTGTTGCCGCTGCCGCATTAAAAGTGATGACATCTATAATAAACTCAAGAGCCGGTGCAGTTTTTTTAAAGGTTGTTGATAAAGAGGAATTTTACATTTCAAAGAGTGAGGGAATTCCAGTGCCTGCGAGTAAAGATAAACAGGTATTTTCAATGTTAAAAGGCATTCTTGGAAATGTTGTCAAGGGTGGTCTGGTTTTGAATATTACCGATATTGGAAACAGCAGCTCAATTATTGATGAAAATGATTTTATGCCTAAACTTGAAAATATTAAAAGTCTCATTTGTATTCCCATGGCGTTTGAGGGGAGAACAATAGGGGTGTTTGAGCTTTTCAGAGCTGATGGTGATGATGAATTTACAGAATCGGAGATTCACGCCGCATCGTATATTGCAGGCTCTGTTGCCGAATACATGGAGCGATCCCTGCCTTACAGATCAGCCTGATCTGTTTACTGCTTCTTACTGTTCTTTTTATTAAGTCTGAATTTTTGAGGTTTTAATCTTACCTGTGTCAAAACTGTTCCGTCCGGCTGGTTTAAAATGTTTAAAACACAAAGGGCAACAGTTGAAGGTTCCATAGCTGTTTCGCTGCTTGAAAAAGGTTCAAAATCAGAAGCATCATAAAAGTCCGTGCCGGTTGTCATGTCCGGTAGAATTGTTGTAACCGAGACTCCGTCTTTTCTGACCTCTTCAAATAACGCCTCCCCAAACTGAAGCAGTCCGGCTTTTGTTGCAGAGTAAACTGTGCCTTTTGCTTTTTGCTCAGTTGCCGCAATGGAAGATATATTTATAATTTTGCCATTAGACTCTTTAAGGCGGTTTATGAGCAGTCTTGTTAAAATGATTGGAGCAGTTAAATTTGTGTCCACCATTTTTTTAATGTCGCTGCCGGAGATTGTCTCAAGCTGACCAAATACCCCAAGGCCTGCGTTATTGACAAGAAGATCAATTTGCGGGGAGACTTTTGTAATCTCTTTTACTGTTTTAACAAGTTCATTTGTAATAGTTATGTCACACTCAATTTTTTGAAAATCATCACTTTCAAAGGTGCATTTTTGAAAATTTCTTGAGATACCAAATACTTTGAATCCATCTTCTGCAAGTATCTTTGAAATTTCAAGTCCGATTCCTGCTGATGCCCCTGTAACGATTGCTGTTTTCATTTTTATTCTCCGTATTACTAATTAAAAATAAACATAATTTATCTTATTCATAGTAGTACTTGAACTTGAAAATCAATTTAAATGAGATTAAAGTCCCGATTTGTGTTCAAAGCTATTTAATCATATACAATGGTAAATCACAAACAAAGGATATTGTGAATAATGCGACGACTTCTCATCTTTTTTGCCTCTTTGTACAAAGCTGTTAAACGATTTTCTCAAAAATTAAGAGGTGCCACTCCTTTGACGGATGCTGACAGGCGGATTGTTTCGGGTCAGACCTGGGATGATTTTTGTGACACTCTTAAGGCTGCGGGGGCAAATATTATGGCCCATAATAATCAGGACAGCCGCACTATGGCTGAAGGGTACAGATATCTCTCCAGGCTTGCAAGGGGAGGGCTTGAGGCTTTTGTTGAATACGCGGACCCGCTGGCTCCGGTGCTTCGGTGCATGGTTCATGAGACTGTTAAAATGGGTGCGGACAACCCTGATAATTATTATCAGAATGCTGTAATTAGCGGCCGGTACGAATATAGAATTACAGGTAACAGGGGATCTGTTCACTTTTTGACTTTTTCAACTCAAAAAGGGGGATACGGTCAGGGAGGTGATCTCCCTCCGTCCGGGTTTCTCGATTCTAAGAGTTTAATAACAGGACCTGATGGTGAACTTGAGATTATTTTAAGTACAAAACAACATGAGGGCAACTGGCTTAAAATGGATGAGGATTCGGGGATGGTAATGGTGCGGCAGACATTTCTTGATTCTAAAACCGAAAAGCGTGCAGAACTTAAAATAGAGCGGATTGGCGGTGACGGGCTTCCTTTGACAGTTACAGGAAAATCAATTGATGACGGACTTATGTCTGCCTCCAACCTTGTGGCTGGTGCGTCACTGCTTTTTTCAAAGTGGACCTCTGATTTTATGAAGCACACAAACAGGCTGCCGCTTTTTGATGAAAAGAAATCGACAAAAGCAGGCGGGGACCCCAACATTGCCTACTATCACAGTTACTGGAAAATTGAAGAGAATGAGGTAATGGTAATTACTGCAACACCTCCTCCATGTGAGCACTGGAATTTTCAGTTGAACAACCACTGGATGGAATCGCTTGATTACCGCTATTACCCTATTCACATCAATAAACATACTGCAAAAATCAATTCCGACGGGACTGTTACGGTTGTTGTTTCCCATGTTAATCCCGGAGTTGAAAACTGGCTTTCCACAACAGGTCATACCCGTGGAACAATGTGCTGGCGCTGGATTAGATCAGACTCCCGCCCTGAACCCTCTGTTGAAATTGTTCCTTTAACTGCGTTGAAAAAGGGTGCGCTGCAAAATGATTAAGGTGAAAATATGACCTCCGGTTTAAATATGCGATCAACTTCAGTAAATTATATAAAGCCATATCGCCCCATGCTTTTAAGATTTTTAAACAGCTCTGCGCCTCATGTTTACAACTTCAGTCTTGATTTTGACAATCTGTTAAAAGCCTCGCAAAAAGCTGAAGGGATAAACTTTGCAGGTGAGCTCCAGTTTGAAGAACCTTTAAAAGTTCTTTTAAAATCCATTGAAAAAGAGGCTGAACTTAACTGGTTTGGAAAGTTTATTACAAGGCAGCGTCTGATAAATCTATTGAGAAACAGATTAAGGATAGAGAAGCTTGTTTTAGAGCATCCTGAGATTCTTGACATTGAACTTCTGCCTCCACTTTTAATTACAGGTCTTCAGCGGACAGGCACCACAATGCTCCATCGTCTTCTTGATGGAGATCCTTTAAATCGCGCTCTGATTTCTTACGAGGCTCTTAATCCTGGGCCTTTGCACGATGATCCCGGTGTTGATTTAAAGAAAAAACTGAAACTTGCTAAAACTGCTCAAAAGGCGCTTAACTACATCGCTCCTGATTTTTTTGCAGTTCATCCCGTTGAGGCTGATTCTCCCGAAGAGGATGTGCTTTTACTGGATTATGCATTTTTAAGTACAGTTGCTGAATCAACAATGAATGTACCATCTTATGCAGCATATGTTGAGAAATGTGATAATGCACCGGCATACAGGTACATGCATCTTCTTTTAAAAGTCTTAAGCTGGCAGCAGTCAAATGGTGGTAATGTTTCCAACAAAAGGTGGGTGCTTAAATCTCCCCATCACCTTGAGTTTCTCGATACTTTTTTAAACGAGTTTAAAGATGCTGCTGTTATTATGCCCCACCGGGATCCCAATGCCACCCTGCCATCGTTTTGCTCTATGATCGCCCACGGTCACGGTATTTTCAGCGACCATGTAAACCCGTCTAATATTGGTGCACATTGGCTGCGAAAGACAAGTCGCATGCTTGAAAAAGGGCTTGAGACAAGAAACAGAAGAACTGACACCACCTTTATT